>CAYRPT010000009.1:4266-16898 GCA_964425895.1 uncultured Solibacteraceae bacterium
TGCCCGTCCATCGACCACAGCAAGTGCTCGGACTGCGGCGTCTGTGCGGCGCGCTGTGAGGCCGGCGCGCTTCGGATGGTGGGCCGCGATGTCACCGTTGCGCGTGTCATGGAAGTCGTCCTCCGTGACCGCGACTATTACGAAGCCTCCGGCGGGGGCCTTACGATCTCCGGGGGCGAGCCGCTCGCTCAGGCCCGTTTCACCTATCATCTGGCCCGCGCGGCCAAGCAAGCCGGACTACACGTTACCGTCGAAACCTCCGGATTCGGCCGCTGGCCGGAACTGGCGCCGCTGGTGACCGTGGTCGATCTCTTCTTGTACGACTACAAGGAGACCGACCCGCAGCTTCACCAGTCCTTCACCGGCTCCGATCGCGAGACGATTATTGCCAACCTCGGCAACCTGACCGGGCATGGCGCCAATGTCGTCCTCCGCTGCCCGCTGATCCCGGAGTACAACGCCCGCCGGGAGCACCTGGACGGAATCGCGGAAGTGGCGCGGCGGTTCCCTTCGATTCGCGCGGTGGAGCTATTGCCGTATCATCGGCTCGGGCGCGCCAAGCTGGAGCGTTTTGGATACACCACGCAGATGCCCGCGTCGATCCAAGCGCCCGGCGCCGGCGCCGTCGAGGGGTGGGTTCGCTACGTCGCCCGTCAAGGTGTGCGGATGGTCCGGCAAACGAGTCCCTCCGAAGCCGCCTGCCGCGACTTTCCAAGTTTTTGCACCAGCCTGTGACGATCCGGGATTGTTTTCTCCCAATTTTCACTTGACTTTTCCCTGACTGCGTCGCAAACTGTGGTTCGGTGAGGCTAAGAGGGATCCTCACGCGAACCGGGCCGGCTGGGGGCCCGGATGCTTACACGAGGAGGGGATATGAAGAAGCTGAGAGTCTGCCACTTGTTTGTCTTGACGATGCTCGCCCCAGGTGGCTGGTTGAGCGGGCAGGTGTTTGATCTCGAACATTTTCAGTGCTATCCAGTGCTGAAGACGAACCTCGAAGTTCAGGCGACCGTAGGCCTGAGAGATCAATTCGACACTCCGGAGGATTTCGAAGTCCGGCGCGCGGTGCGGTTCTGCAACCCCACGCGTAAGTTCCACAACGACCAACTCTACGACATCGCGGACGATCGCCAGCACCTCACGATGCATGCGATTTTCCCGCAGACCGCGCCGTTGAGGATCGCGTTGGTGCAGGATCAGTTCGGCCCGCGTTGGTTGAAGCTTCGCGGCCCCGCGAGGCTCGCGACGCCCACCCAGAAGGAGGGCCATGAGCCGCCGCAGGGCCTGGACCACTTCCAGTGCTATGAGGCCGATGGGGCGCCGGTAAATCAACCGGTCGCGCTGAGCGACCAGTTCATCCCCGCCTTCACCGGGCACTACGTACTTGACCCGGTCGGTTTCTGCAACCCGGTGGAGAAGCGGCACGACGGGGTGGTGACCGAGATTCAGCACCCGGATATGCACCTGACGTGCTATTCGATGACTCGCGTCGCCTTCAACGCGACGCGCGCGATCCGGAATCAATTCGGCGACCAGACCATCGCGGTGGGACCGCCGGATAGGCTGTGCGTACCCAGCCGGAAGCTCTTCTGGCAGGTGATTCCCGACGGCGTCCCCGGAGGCCGCGCCGAGGACGCGCAGGTTTCGCTTCCGTAGAGACCCGCGAGTGAAACAGGGGACAGACCAGCCGCCGGCTTTGTCCCCCGCCAGCCTGGATGGAACGGCTGGCCAGGCGGCCCATGAACCGGCCGCGGGGCGCTACTCGGTGTAGAGATCGATCACCTTTTCGAGCGCGCGGCGGCAGACCGCGCAGAAGCCGGCGTTGTCGCGCGTAAACATCAGGCAATCGCCCTGCGGCCGGTAACAGCCGACTGAAGTATAGTTGGCCCCCTCGAACGCGCCGACTTTGCCGCGGAGCGGCGCCAGAAGCTTCGTGGTCCACTCAAGCTCCCGCCGGAACAGAGTCTCCATTTGCTCTTCCGGCGCGCCTTGGGCCCGCAGTTGCTTTCGCTTGGCCTGCACTTCGTTCTGGCGCTCTTCGAACTCCTTCTTGGGCCAGGGCGTTGGAAGGCGAACACCGGGACTGAGCAGAGGCGCCCACTTCGCAGCTCGGGGATCGCGCGTGACGTTGGCTTCCCAAGGCTCCGGGGCGTTCGGATCGGCTTCGTAGGCGACATCCGACGTGTAGTATTCATCGGCGAGACCGGCGAAGTGGTGGCCAAACTCGTGCACGACGAGGTAGTCGCGGAACGCATTGCCCGCCGCTGCCGTGGCGTACAACTGGTAAATCCCGCCGCCGCCATACTTGCGGTCGTTTACCAGCACGATCAGGAACTCGTAAGGCGCGGCGCCGGCGAGGTCGCGCAGGCGCTTGTTGTCGAAGACCAGAACGTAGCGCTCGCTGCCGAAGGCGTCATAAGCGGCTCCCCAGGGCGAATCATGGACTACGCCGTCGGACGGACGCGAGACACCGCTCCCCCCGGCCGGAACATCGGCGGCCCAGACATTGAACGAGCTTCGCCGCTCGCGAAAGGGGGATTCGCGGAACAGCGCTTCGGCCGCCCGGCGGGCGTCGCCGCGCCATTTGTCCATTTCGGCCTCGGTATAGCCGTCGCCGGCAAGCAGCAGATCGACCTTCTTCTCCGAAGGGCCGTTCTCCAGGACTGCCCACACAACAGGCTGCGTCGCGCGCGCGACCGGTTGCGCCTCATCCGGCCGTAGTTCCGAGCTCCAGACAGGCTGAAACCGGTTCGCGGCGTCGCGCTTCTCGATGGTCAGCCGGACAGGGGCCTCGGGCATCGGGAACCGTGCGCTTTCATGAAACTCCGCGGTGTTCGTCTTCGCGTCACCGGTCGTTTCCCACTCGCCGAAGATGCTGGAAAAGCCGCGGGAATAGACCAGCGTTCCATCGCTGAGCCGGCGCACCACAAAGCGGTACTTGCCGAACCCGAGAGTATCCTCCCGCTTGCCCTTGGGCCCCGGCCACGGCCCTTCACGCCAAAGACCGTCCTGCCGAAACTCCTCGCGGGCGGCGCTTCCGGAGTGTACGTAATCGAACCGGAGCGTCCACGGCGGCGAGCCAACCTCGCGTCCGGCGAGCCACTCGGCAACCGCCTGCTTCTCGGCGTCGGACATCTCCGCCGCCGCCTGGCGCATCGTACCTGTCAGCATGGAACCGAAGATCCTATCCGGCGACATCAGCCGCATGGCGCCGGTAGCCGGTCCATGGCCGGCCCACTGCGGTGCATGACAGCTTGCGCAGTATTCCTGGTAGAGCTGCGCCGGAGGGCGCTCAGCCCCCGCGGCCACACTCAGAACGAGAGGCGGGAGGATCCATTTCATCGGGTTCGCCAATTCTCCATTGTCCTCCGCCGGCAGCCGGAACGTGGGACCGGTGGCTATGATAGTGGGTTCGAATCATGGACGTACGACAACTTGGCAATTCGGATCTCTTCATTACGCCGCTTGGCATCGGCGCCTGGGCGATGGGCGGCAGCGGATGGAAATTCTCCTGGGGTCCTCAGGACGACGACCTGTCCATAGCCGCAATCCGGGCGGCGCTCGACGCCGGCATGAACTGGATCGACACCGCGGCTGTCTATGGGCTGGGGCATTCCGAGGAGGTGGTCGCTCGAGCCCTCAAGGGACTCAGCCGCAAGCCCTACGTGTTCACGAAATGCGCCCGCAACTGGAATGAGAGGGGCGAGATTGTGAAGCTGCTGAACCGCCAGGCTGTCCGCAAGGAATGTGAAGACAGCCTGCGGCGGCTCCAGGTGGATGTCATCGACCTATACCAGATCCACTGGCCCGAGCCGGATGAAGACCTCGAGGAGGGGTGGGAGACGCTGGCCCGGCTGCGCGAGGAAGGCAAGGTGCGTTGGATCGGCGCCTCGAACTTCTCCACCGCGCAGCTCGAGCGCGTCCTGAAGATCGCGCCCGCGACGTCGCTCCAGCCGCCCTACTCGCTGGTTCAACCGGAGGCGGAACAGGAGCTGCTTCCGTTTTGCGCCGCGCACAACATCGGCGTGATCGTGTACGCCCCGATGAAGTCGGGCTTGCTGACCGGTAAGATGACCCGCGAGCGGATCGCCACACTGCCGCCGGATGACTGGCGGCGGCGTTCGGCATTCTTCCAGGAACCTCTGCTGTCGCGGAATCTGAAGCTGGTGGAACTCCTGCACGACATCGGCTCCCGTCACGGCCGCGGCCCGGGAGAAGTGGCGATCGCCTGGACGCTTCGGCGCCCGGAGGTCACCGGCGCGATTGTCGGGCTGCGCAACCCGGCCCAGGTTGCGGGCGTCGTCGGCGCGGCCACCTTCCGGCTGAGTCCGGATGAGGTCGCACGAATTGAAGGATTTCTCGCGGAGAATCCCGTGCAGTCGCCCGCGTTCTGACGGCCGGCGAGTCTACAATGAACAGCATGGCGACCAAGGTATGGGGGATTCTGGTGTGCGCCGGGGCGCTCGCGGCGCCGCCCCAGCCGCCGGCCGAGAGCCGGATCTCGGTCTTCTCGCTCGACGACAACAGTGCGAAGGTCCTGTACACGGGCAAGGAGCTGTTTGAGGCGCCCAACTGGTCGCCCGACGGGCGCTACCTGCTGGTGAACTCGCGTGGCGCACTGTGGAGGCTCAACGCGGCTGGGGGCGAGCCGCTCAAGGTGGACACCGGCGCGGTCAACCGCATCAACAACGACCACGGCATTTCGCCGGACGGCCGGTGGTTTGTCATCTCGGCGGGTCAGATGTATGTGCTTCCCTCCGCCGGCGGAACCCCGCGGCAGATTACGCGCCTGGAGCCCAGCTACTACCACGGTTGGTCTCCCGACGGGCGGCGGCTGGCCTACTGCGCACCGCGGGACGGCAACTTCGACCTCTACGACATCGCGGTGGAGGGTGGCGCGGAACGCCGCCTTACCGTCCACTCCGGCTACGACGACGGACCCGACTACTCTCCCGACGGGAAGTGGATCTACTTCAACTCGGATCGTTCGGGAAGCTGGGATATCTGGCGCATTCCGGCGGCCGGCGCCGGACCGGCCGACGTGAGCGCCGTCCGTATCACCGCCGATGAGCGGGAAGATTGGTTTCCCCATCCTTCGCCTGACGGGAAGTGGATCGTCTTCCTTTCTTTCGAAAAAGGCACGAAGGGGCATCCGGCCGGCCAGCATGTGGCGCTCCGGATGATGCCGGTGGCCGGCGGCGAGCCGCGGCCGGGCGAACTACGCATCTTGCGACGCCTGTTCGGCGGCCAGGGCACCATCAACGTGAATTCCTGGGCGCCCGACAGCCGGCGGTTTGCCTTCGTCGAGTACCAACCCGCCCAATAGCGCCGTCGCGCAGTCACTCGATGTTTCCCCGCCGCTTCATCCTGGAACTGCCGCCGTGGCTGGACTCCTTCCCTTTCGACCGGGTCTACCCGACCGACGAGGCCAGAGTGAACCTGGCGGTCTTGCTTGCCGGCCATAATTCACGCGAAGGCGCCGGGGGACCGTTTGGAGCGGCGGTATTCGAGTCCGCCACGGGGAAGCTCGTCGCGCCCGGGGTGAATCTCGTGGTGCCTGCCCGCGCTTCGGCGGCGCACGCGGAGATCGTTGCCCTGACGCTCGCCCAGCAGGCGCTTGGTTCGCACCGCCTCACCGGGTGCGAGCTGGCCACCTCAACCGAGCCCTGCGCGATGTGCCTCGGGGCGATTCCCTGGTCTGGGGTGAGCCGCCTGCTGTGCGGCGCCAGGGAAGAAGACGCACGCGAGGCAGGATTTGACGAGGGCGACAAGCCGCCGGACTGGCCGGCCGCGCTGGCCAGCCGTGGCATCGAAGTGCGGCGGGATATTTCCCGCGAGGCTGCGCGCGCCGTACTGCGCGCCTACCGCGGCCCCAGATACTGAAGGGCCGGCCGGTGGAAGCGTCGAAATCCCCTGGAATCCGGGCGGCGGCGGCAAGGCGAGGACGCCGACGCTCACCGGACCTTGTAGCTGATGGACATGCCGTCGTTCTTTTCCATCGAGGCGCGGATGACCACCGTGTCATAGCTCGGGCTGGTCTGAATGTAGTCGAGGAAGTCCTTCATCGCCCGCTCGGATTGAATCACATTGTCGCCCACGATGACAGCGTTCGGCGCGAGTTTCGGCTCCAGTAACTCGAGGTATTTCCGGTAATCGCGCTTCACCGCATCCAGGAAGACGAAATCGAACGGACCTTCCAAGGTGGCGAGTGTTTTCAGCGCGTCGCCTTCAATGCAGGTCACGGTCCGCTCCAAACCGACTTTCCGAATGTTCTCACGGAACTCCTTCACGCGGCCCGGGTCGATCTCCAGAGAGTACAGGTGTCCGCCGGTGCGTTCGAAAGCGATACCCATGTTGATCGCCCCGTATCCGTTGGCGGCGCCCACCTCGACCCCACGCTTGGCCTGGCGGGCTTCCACCAGGATGCGCAGCATCATCGCGTCACCCGGTGTCGTGTTCAGGGCGGTGCGCTGAAAACTCTCAATGAATTCCCGCCGGAATGTGGCGCTGGCGTCGTTCGCCTCCCCCGAGCACACCACCAGGCTTCCAAGACCGATCAGGACAGCAGCCGCCGTCCACCTCATCACTAGGAACATTGAACGATTATTCTCCTTCGCAGTATATTCTCCTACGCCCAGCCTCCGTTGCCCGCGCGACCTTCACGGCAGTTCGTCCGCGCCGTCCGTAAGCCACTCAAGCGTGAGACGCGCCAGCGTCAGACGGGCCACGAAGGTGGACTCGCCGCGCGGCGAGCCGTTTTCATAGAACACGTAAATCGCGCCGTCCGGGCTTACGGCCATATCCGAATAGCCGGAAAGCCCCGGCTCGAGTGCCTTCTTCACCGGCCACGTCAAACCCTCGTCGTAACTCAATCGTACAGTCAGGTTCCTCCGCACCCAGACGCCGTCGGGATTGGCGGGATTGCGAGGCTCGGTGGAATCGGGATTCGCAAAGAGGATGCGGTTCCGGTCCTCCCGCGGCTCGCGCGTCAGACGGAGCAGGCTGGCCATGCAGATCGGCTCGATCAACTCATCATCGAAAGCCGGCGGGCTCCAGCCGGACACGCCATTCGGGGAGTACGAAACGGCACGGCGGTGCTCGGGCGACTCGTTTCGCATGTTCAACAGTACGCGTCCGTCCGCCAACTCGAGGGCGATGGACTCGGACGGGTTTCTGGGGTTCTCTTCGCCCGCCACCAGGTCGCCGGCGTTCCACGTAGCGCCGTGGTCGTCAGAGTAGAGCACGCTCACCTTGGACGGCCGATGGGCATGTCCGCCCGTGCCGGTCGACATCCAGATGGGAACGATGAGGCGCCCGTTCTCGAGTTGGATTCCGTGGCCCGGTCCGGTCGCGATCACTTTCCAGGGGTACCGCTCGCGAAGCTTCGCGGCTGCCGGAGTGATATCAATAGGCGTTGAAAACGTGAGGCCGTCGTCCCCGGAATGCATGGCGTAAACGCGTGCGTACTCGACGCAGAACAGGAAGTGAATGGCGCCGGTCTGCCGGTCCAGCACCGGAGCGGAATTGTTGTACGTCACCTGGCCCGGCTGTGCCAGGCCTTGAGCGAGGGCCACCGGGTTCTTGGGAATCTGCTCCTGGACCCTTCCGATGACCCGTGGGGTCTCCCAGGTGCGGCCTCCATCGGTGGAGCGGCGCATCATCAGGTCGATGGCCCCCCAATCGCCCCCCGTCTGCTTGCGCGCCTCGCAGAAGGCCAGGAGGCTCCCTTGGACCGTACACGCGATGGCCGGGATCCGGTAGTGGGCGTAGCCGCCGGCCCCTGCCTCCCACAGATCGGTCTTCTCGGGAGAGACGGTCCGCTCCGCCAGTGGGGAGCATGCCAGACTCCCGAGAACCATCCAGAGGCTTGCGGATCTCGAAACCATAAACACACGTTACATCGGGCGCCGCCCCGGTCGCCGCGCTCCCGGCAGGCCGCGGGTTCCGCCGGGCGGCCCGCTCAGCGGGCTGGAAGAAACGGTTTCAGACATCGAAGGTACAGCGCCGCCCCGAGCGGCCCGCCGACAAGCGGGCCGGCGACGGGAACCCACCACACGCCGCTACCGTCGGTGAGCCCGTTGTTGGGAAAGCCGGCGATCACCGTGAATATCCGCGGCCCGAAGTCGCGAGCCGGGTTGATGGCGTAGCCGTGCATCGAGCCGAAGCTGACCCCGATGGCCACCACGATGAGCCCGATCATGAGTGGCTGCACCCAATCCGGAGCGTGCTCAACCACCGCCAGGATCAAGAAGAGAAGCAGCGCGGTGCCGACGACCTGGTCGATGAAGCCGGCGGCAGGCGCCTCCGGGAAGGCAGGAAAGGTGGCAAACACGCCCGCGGTCTTCGCCAGGCCCGGATCGATCCGCTCGAAAGCCGGGCGGTAGTTTCCAAACACCAGAGCGGCGGCGGCGAACGCCCCGGCGGTCTGGGCGAGCGAGTAGGGCACTACCTTCCTCCAGGGGAAACCCGTACAGACGGCGAAGGCAACCGTGACGGCCGGATTGAGATGCGCGCCGCTGCGGCGGGCGGTGTAGATACCGAACGTGACGCCCAGCCCCCAGCCCATGGTGATGCTGGTCCATCCGCCGTGCACAATCTCGCCTGGCGCTCCCGCCCCGAACAGGGTAGTCATGGCGCAAACTCCGGATCCAAAGGCGATCAGGATGAACGTGCCCAGGAATTCCGACACCAGATCCGCGAAGAGGCTATCCCGGCTCATAGAGAAACCGGAATTGTACTATTCGGGACGGAATTCGACAACCACGAGGGTGACGTCATCGGCCTGCGGGGCGCCCCCGGTGAAGGAGCGGAGGTCCTCGAGAATCGCCTCGTGGAGCGAAGGTCCATCGAGGCCCGGGCGCCGGATCACCTCGAGCAGGCGGTCCAACTCGTAGAACCGGCCCGCTTCATCGCGCGCTTCGGTGACGCCGTCGCTGTAGACAATGAGTTTGTCGCCGGCGGCGAAGGAAGCGGTTTCGATGCCGTAAACGGCGGTTTCGAGCATGCCCACCGGCATGCCCGAAGCTTGGAGCGTTTCGATGGCGCCACCCCCGCGCACCAGGAGCGGAGCACAGTGGGCGGCATTGGCCCACCGTACGACGCCGTCCGCGTAGCACACGCAGTAGAACAAAGTGGCGTACTTCTCACCCTCCGTACGCTCGAGCAGAAAGCGGTTCATGCTCCCGAGCATGTCCTCGATCTGGGCGGGCGATTCGGCGGCCCGCAGCAGCGCTCCTTGGATGAGGGAGGCGAGCAGCGCCGAGCTGACACCCTTCCCGCAGACGTCGGCCACCATGATCGCGCGGCAATCCTCGCGAAGCGGCAGGACGTCATAGTAGTCGCCGCCCACTTCGCGCGAGGGAGTGCTCGATGCGGTCACCCGGAACCATCCCGTCTGGGGCAGGCGCTTCGGCAGGAGGCTTTGCTGGATCGTCCGGGCGACGCGCAATTCCTCCTCCAGTTTTTGCTTGGCCCGTTCTTCTTCGAGCAGCCGGGCGTTCTCCAGGATGGTGGAGGCTTCCAGGGCGAGTGTTTGAAGGAGCTCGCGGTTGCCGGAGGAAAGATCCGCGGTGGCGCCGCGGCTGTCGAGGTAGAGCAGGCCGAGGGTGTCATTGAGCGTCTCCTGGAAATCACCGGTGCGAACGCGGATCAATGGCACGCAGACCACGCTACGCAGTTCGAGCCCGGCCACGGAGACGTCGGGACGCGTGCCGTCTTCAGCCAGGGGGTCGAAGTTCATGGTCAGAAGATCGCGACGGTCCTTGAGCGCGCGGTTGATCAGTCGGGTCGGGACGTGGAAGTCTTCCTTGGAGAGGGAGCGCCCGCTCTGGCTGCGCGCCACCCGAATGGAAAGATCGCCGCTCTCTCGCAGCAGGAGGAAACCGCGCTCGGTGCCGGTGACAGTAAGCGCCGCATCCACAACAGCGTCCAGTACCGATTCGGTGGAGAGGGCGTGCTGCAAGGCGCGCGCGACCTCGAGCACCGACCGGAGCCTGGCGAGCTTCTCCGCGCCGGCGATGGGCACGGTGGACACGGCGGGCATCTGCCCGAGAATACGGTTGAGATCGGCGTCGGGAGCCGTGAAGACGATCTCGTAGGAGTCGCGGAAACCGAACGTGATGCGGTCCCCGGTCCGCAAGGTGCGGCGTTCGACGCGCTCCCCGTTGACGTAGGTTCCGTGCGTGCTGCCCAGGTCCTCGACGGCGTACCCGTCGCCGTCGGCGACGATCCAGGCGTGACGGCGTGACGCCCGGCTGTCGCGGATCACCAAGTCATTATCGTCCTGGCGCCCGATGCGGAACGGCGTGGATTCAACACGCATCGCGCGGACGTGACCCGATGGGTCGGTGACGGTGAGAGAGGCGGCGGGCGGAGCCTTCATGACGCCGTCTGGCGCGGGGAGTGTTTCCACCCGCCGTGCGATCGGGGCAGCGACGCCTCTTCCATTTCACGACGGCGAAGGACCTGGCAGTGGGGGCAGTATCCGCCGATCTCGGTGCGGGCGATCGCGACCTCGTAACCCAGGCTGCTCTCCACCTGCTTCCGCAGGCGGTGCAGGGGCTCGCCGAAGAACTCTTCCACCTTGCCGCAGCGCAAGCACACCACGTGGGCGTGCTCCTGCTTGCGCCGGGTTTCGTAGTAGTGCTGATCGCCCTCGTAGTGCATGAGGTCGAGCTCATCGACGAGCCCGCTTTCCTTGAGTAACTTCAAGGTCCGGTACACGGTAACCCGGTTGAGTTTGGAGTCGCGGCGCCGCGCCATCTGGTAGAGTTGTTCAGCGTCCAGGTGCTGCCCGGACGTATCGATGAGGTCGAGTAGAATCTGCCGCTGGCGGGTGAGACGGATGCCGCGCTTCTTCAATGAATCCTTGATGTTATCGGGCGTCATTCCTCGTCTCCCGGCCGCCCCGGAGCCCGCGCTTTCCACCCCCCGGTGCGGGGTGGTCCACACCTACGACTCTAGCACGGCCGGCAACCGTGACTTGAGGGGCGGACGAGCAGAGATAATGGGTTGCAGAATGAGCGAGCAGGCTGAGTGCCCGGAGTGCGGCGGCACGGGGTGGCGAACCGTAACGCGCGGCGATATATCGGCGGTGGAACGGTGCCCGTGCGCGCTGGCCGGCCGCGCCGCGCGGCTGGAGGAGCGGGCCAACATCCCGCCGCTGTATCAAAACGCCTCGTTCGATAACTTCTCGATCGTCTCCGACAACCCGGTTACGGGCCGCATTTTGGGCACCGCGATTACGGCGGCGCGATCGTACGTCCGGAACTTCCCGTTTCGTACGAAGAAGCCCGGGCTCCTCCTCGTGGGCGACTCCGGGACCGGGAAGACCCACCTCGCGGTGGCGGTACTGCGGGAGCTGCTTGCCAGGGGCCACGAGGGAATCTTCTTCCTATATCAGAATCTGCTGGAACGTATTCAGCGAAGCTACAACAAGGATTCCGGCGCCGCCGACCGCGAAGCCTTCCAGTCCGCGCTGGACTGCGAGATCCTGGTGCTCGACGACCTGGGCGCCCACCGGATCTCGGAGTGGGTCGAAGACACGATTACGTCGATCATTACGCACCGCTGCAATCACCGCAAGCCTCTGATTGCCACCACGAATCTGCGGGACGCCGAGGCCGGGGATTCCCCGATGTCCGGGGGCGTGGCCGGCGAGGCGGCCGCCAGGTACTATCTCGAAGAGCGCATCGGCTCCCGCGCACGCTCGCGGTTGAGCGAGATGTGCCAGGTGCTTTCAACGCGGGGAGCGGAGGACTACCGGCGGCGTCGATGACGATGGCGGCGGCGCCGTCTGCCGGCCCGCGCCTTATTGCGGCATCTCGAACGGTTCGTCGGCGCTTCCTCCATAGATGGAGGGCACCTTTCCACCCATCGCGCGCAGGTACGCCGAGATCTGACCGCGGTGATGGACCGTGTGCACGATCATGAAGTTCAGGTACTGGATGGCCGGGTAGTTGAAGAGCCCGAAGAAGCTCACGGGAGTCGCGAGGCTCTCCGCGGGAAGCTCTTTGATTTTCTCCATCAGCGGCGGCGCGGTTTTCTCGTACCAGGCGACCATACCGGCGACGGTATCGGTCTCCGGAGGCCTTTCAGGTTCCGTCATGGAGAACTCACCCCGGATGAGGCCATCGAGAAACCAGATCTCGGTGGAGACGATATGCCAGGCGATCTCGGGCGCGGTCCGGGACCTTGGATCGGGCCGATACTCAAGATTCCCCGGCGGAATCGCCTCCAGCACCTTGCGGGTCGTCTCCCATTCCTGCCGCACCTCCGGGAGCAACCAGTCCAGCACGAAACGAACTTGATCTACCGTCATACGCCTCCTTCCTGCCCATGGTACACGGTAGCGCTCACTTGGCCAAGACGCCACCGGCGCGGACCCGCCTCAGCGTCCGCGAGAGCGGGGGTCCGCGGCCGCGACAACGAGAGTCATGTGGTCGGCGGCGGTCACCGTCACCCGGACTCCGAGCGGAATCTCGCGCGCGCCGCCGGCACGGGCCCGCCACAGCTCACCGCGCACGCGGATGTACCCCTCGGGCGCCAGGGGCTGGACCACTACGCCCGCCTCCCCGATGAGACGGTCGGCTCCCTGCCGGGCATCGCTTTCGTAGGCGCGCCGCAGGTAGGGA
>CAYRPT010000010.1:0-16701 GCA_964425895.1 uncultured Solibacteraceae bacterium
CGTAGTTCAGACCGAAGTTCTCGTTCGGAATATCGGCAAACATCCGCCGCCTGATCGCCGGGCTCGTGGCCAGGTTCTTGCCGCCGGGCCATTCGTCGCGGGTGAACAGCATCGGGCAGTTCTCGATGCATAGCTTGATGCCCTTGTCCTCGGCGCAGGTCACCAGCTCGCGAAACACCTCGAGGAACCGCGGCCAGTTGTCCTCGACGGATTTCGTCCAATCCCGGCCGGCGAATGTGTTGACGATCCCGACCCCGAGCAGGGCGGCCCCGTCCACCACGCGGCGCAGATGGTCGATCGCCGCGTAGGCCTCGTCCCGGTCCGGCGCCAGGGGATTCGGATAGTATCCAAGACCGCTGATCGCCACGCCGGCGGCGGCGCACTGATCGCGAATCGCGGCGGCGCCAGCGGGCGTGAGCGCGGAGACGTCCACGTGCGTGACCCCGGCGTAGCGGCGCTCGGCGCGGCCCACCGGCCAGCACATCAGCTCCACACAATCGAAGCCCGCGCCGGACGCGAAGGAAAGGACCTCCTCGAGCGAGAGATCCGCCAGGATTGCGCTCACGAACCCGAGTTGCATGACCCCAGTGTAGCCTGCTCCGGTGAGCTGCCACCGTTGACCGGTAACGACCCCGGCGCGAGCCTCTCGAAGGCAAACGTGCGTTGCGCGAGATGGAGCGAAGACCACGAGTCGATCGTCCAACATGAGAAGATAAGCACCAGGGAGAAGCGTTGACCAGCAGAAGCAAAGCGGGCCGGCCCGCGGCATCCGGAAAAGCGAAAAAACGCAAGATCGGCCGTTTCCTCCGGCACCCGGCGGGCAAGACGGCGGTGATCGTCGTGGCGGTGACCGCGACGCTGGGCGCCCTTGCCCTTATTTACTCCTACGTCCACTTCGAGCGGTTGACGGACGAGAAACTGGCCGCCGGCCCTATCGGCCATACAGCCAGGCTGTACGCCGCGCCGAGCCGGATCATGGTCGGGGACGAGGTTCCCATGGAGGAGACCGTGAGCCGGCTGAACCGCGCGGGCTACACCGAGTCGCGGGGGAACCGGATCGGCTGGTATCACCTTCGAGCGGACGCGATTGAGATCTTTCCGGGACGGGATTCCGCTTTCGCCGGCGAAGACACGGTGGTGTTGTACGACGGCAAGCGCGTGGCTCAGATCATCTCCCTCCGTGACAACTCCGAGCGGACCCTGTTCCACCTCGAGCCGGAGTTCGTGACGAACCTTTTCAACCGGAACCGCGAAAAACGTCTCCTTGTGCGGTACGGGGACATTCCGAAGCACGTCATCGGCGCGGTGGTGGCCGCCGAGGACAAGCGCTTCTTCCAGCACGCCGGATTCGACCCGATACGTGTTCTGAAGACGGCCTACGTCAACCTGGCGGCGGGCGAGATTCGCGAGGGGGCGTCGACGCTGTCGATGCAGGTCGCCGGCGACATTTGGCTGGATCGCCGGCAACGCACCTGGAAACGCAAGTTCGGCGAGGTGATGATCACGCTCCAGCTCGAGCGTAAGCTCACCAAGGAGGAGATTTTTGAGTACTACGCGAACCAAATCTACCTGGGACACGTCGGCAGCTTCGCCATCCACGGCTTCGGCCAGGGCGCCCAGGCTTACTTCAACAAGGACGTCCGTCATCTGACCTTCGCCGAGGCGGCCATGCTCGCCGGATTGCCGCGCGGACCCGGCTTGTACAACCCTTTTCGCAACCCGCAGCGGGCCGTCGCCCGGCGGAATTGGGTGCTCAAGCAGATGCTCGAAACAGGGGTGATCGGGGAGCGCGACTACGCGCTGGCGATGGAGAGTCCCCTGGGCGTAGTGCAAGGGGCCACGGATTCCGGTGAAGCTCCGTACTTTGTCGACTTGGTGAATCAATGGCTACAGCAACAGTTCTCCGAGTACGATTTTCAGTCGCACAGCTACCGGATTGACACCACGATCGACCCGGATCTCCAGAAGGATGCGGTGGAAGCCGTGCGCATCGGGTTGGCCGAAGTGGACGAGAAGTGTTTGCGCCGGGGCCGCACCCCCGAAAAAGGTTGGCCCCCGATGCAGGTGGCGCTGGTGGCGATGGATCCGCATACGGGCGCCGTCAAGGCGGTCATCGGGGGGCGCAGCTACGCGCAGAGCCAGTTGAACCGGGTGTCGGCGAAGCGGCCGCCCGGCTCATCGTTCAAGCCCTTCGTCTTTGCCGCGGCGCTGAGCACGGCGGTGGAAGGAGGCCCGCTGGTTCTAACGCCACAGTCCCGCGTGATGGACGAGCCGACAACATTCTGGTTCGACGAAAAGCCTTACGAGCCCCACGGATACAAAGACACCTACTACGGCGAGGTCACGATTCGACGGGCATTGGCGAAGTCTCTGAACGTCCCGACGGTGAAGCTGGCGGAACTCGTTGGCTATGACCGCGTCGTCGAGATTGCGCAGCGGGCGGGGATGAATATGAATATCCAGGCGACGCCGGCCGTGGCCCTGGGTTCCTACGAGGTTACTCCACTCGAGATCACCGGCGCGTATACGATGTTCGCAAACCGGGGTGAGGTGTTGAAACCGTATTACATCCAGAGGATACGAGACGACACCGGAGCGGTGCTTTTCGAGCACCATCCGGAACCGCGGCCCGCGCTGGATCCACGGATCGCCTACCTGATGACCAATCTGATGGAAGAGACGTTGCGGTCGGGGACCGGAGTCCGGGCGAGGGCCCTGGGGTTCGCACCGCCCTCCGCGGGCAAGACCGGGACCTCACACGACGGCTGGTTTGCTGGCTACACCACCGAGTTGCTCTGCGTAGTGTGGGTCGGCTACGACGACTACCGGGACATCAAAATGGAGGGGGCGGAAACCGCGCTGCCCATCTGGACCGAATTCATGAAACGGGCCCATAGCCGTCCGGCCTATCAGCGGGCCCGGCCGTTCGAAGCTCCGGAAGGAGTCGTTCAGGTGGATATCGACTCGCAATCCGGCAAACTGGCGGCCGTCGGGTGCGCGGGTGAGTTCACCGGCGAGGTCTTCGTTGCCGGAACGCAGCCGGTGGAGTTGTGCAATGGCTCCGGGTTGCAGGTCGCGGGGTGGGATCTGCCCGGGGAGGAGCCGGTGTTGGCTGAGGTGCGAGCGCCGCGGCGTAACCGTCCGGCCGCGAGCCCGCGAGCGTCCGTCCCTCCCGCGCCCGAGCGGCAGCCTGAGGCTAAAAGGAAGGGCATCTTCGGCCGGATATTCGATATATTCAGATAGTAGGAGGCCACTATGGCGCTTCAATGTTCTGTGTGCGCCCTCTCCGTTGTCCTGGCCGCCTCTGCTGCCTGCCTGGCGCAGACCGTGAAGCCGGGCGACCCGCCGAGTCCAGCGGTCGAAAACGCCCGCGTTCATGAGACGAACGCTCCCGAAGCTCCCGGCGTGATTCCGCCGGCTCCCGAGCCGCTTAGCCCCATGAAACGCGGGGATATCCTCATGGCCCGGAAGATGTACCGTGAGGCCATCGAGATCTATCAGGATGGAATCCGCGATACGGCGGTGATCTACAACAAGATCGGTATCGCTTACCATCAGCTCACCGACTTTCGCTCGGCCCTCGATTACTACCAGCGGGCGCTGCGAATTGACCCGACTTACGCCGAAGCCATCAATAACATCGGCACGGTCTACTACGCCCAGAAGAAGCACAAGAAGGCGATCGACGAATACCAGAAGGCGTTGCGGCACGCTCCGAAATCGGCCTCGATCCTCAGCAACCTGGGCACGGCGTACTTCGCGCGCAAGAAGTATGATGAGGCGTTCGCCGCCTACCAGAAGGCCATCGAGGTGGACCCCAACGTCTTTGAGCATCGCAACACGGCCGGGTCTCTGCTCCAGGAGCGCAGCGTCGAGGAGCGGGCCAAGTTCCACTTCTACCTCGCCAAAACGTATGCCAAGGCGGGCATGGTCGAGCGTGCGCTTCTGTATGTCCGCAAAGCCCTCGAAGAGGGCTTTCAGGATCGGGACAAGTTCCGTAACGATCCGGATTTCCAGGGCCTTCAGGCGAACGAGGAATTCCAGCAGCTCCTTTCGATGGAGCACCGTGTCCTGTAGGGGAGGCGGCTGATGCTGCGGCAGCGGGCGCGGTGCCCGGTGGTGCTGGCGGGGGCGGTTCTGGCGATTTCCGGTTGCGGCGCGCGGAGCGGCCCGGCGGTGGAGCGGGTCGCGGTCCTCCCTTTCGAAGACCTGGGTCCCGACGGTTCGCGGCGGTGGGTAGGGCACGCCCTGGCCCACCTGGCGGCCGAGCAGTTCGCCGGATCCCCAACTCAGGCGGTGTTCCCGGCCGCCGGCTATCGCGAAGCGGTGAATCTGCGGGCCACCCGGGTTTTGACGGGTCACTTCAGTGGCGCGGCCGACCTGGATTTGACGCTGGTCCTTCAAACGATCCCCGGAAATCGAACGATCGGGCAGCGCAGCGTGCGGGCGCCGGTTGGGGAAAGCAACACTCTTCTTCAGGTGGTGACTGGCACGCTGGGCACTCCCTTGCGTCCGCCGGGTACGCGAAACCCTGAGGCGGTCCGGCATTACGGGCTGGGTTTGGCCGCCCCGCGGTTGGAGGACCGCGAGGTGGAATTCCGTCGGGCGGCCGAGGCCGACCCCGGCTTCGGCATGGTCCGGCTGGCTTTGGCCCAGCTCGCCATGACCCGCGGCCGCGCCGAGGAGGCCCGTGCGTGGCTCCAGACGCTGGGCGAGCCGGATCCCCTGCTGAAGCCGCAGGCCGCGCTTCTTCAGGCTTCCATCGATGGAGACGCCGCGCGGGTGGCGGCGGCGATGGAGGAATGCGCACAGCGAATGCCGGCCAGTGCAGAGCGAGCCGAGCAGGCGGCTCAAGCAATGCTTCGCTTTCACCGCTACCGGGAGGCTGCCGACTGGTTCGGAAGGGCCGCGGTAGCCGATCCGCAACGGCCCGATTACTGGAACCTGCAAGCCTATCCGCTTGCCTACGCTGGCGATTTCAAAGGCGCCGTGGGCAGTCTGCGGCGGTACCAGGAAGCCGACCCAGGGAACCCGAACACGCTCGATTCGCTGGGCGAGATCCACTTTCGCTTTGGGCGCTTCGAGGAGGCTGAGCGATACTTCCTGGAAGTCCATGGGAAGAGCCGGGACTTCCAAGGGGGCGCCGCGCTCGTCAAGGCGGCAAGATCCCGCTTGTTTCGAGGCGACACGGCGGGAGCGGCGGAGCTGTTCAACCAGTACGAGCAGGCGCGAAAGGACCTGAACGACTCCGGCATCGCCCTCTACGCGGCCCAGTGGGCCTATGAGTCCGGGCGCCGTGCCGACGCGGTGGCGGCGGCGCGGGCGCTGGCGAGCCAGGAGACGCTCGCGCCCCAGGTGCGCGCGCAAGCTCTCCTTCAGGTGGCGGCGTGGGACCTGCTGGCCGGCCGGCAGAGAGAGGCCCGGAAAACGGTGGAGGAGGCGTTGCGCCTGTCGGGCGGACGGCTGGCCGGCGACGAGGCACGGCTGGTTGCGTTCCTGGCCACGCTGCCGAACCGCCCGGAAGAATGGGACGAGCGCTCGCGGAAGGTCTTTCCCCAGGGGCGGGAAGCGTCGCGGCGCGAGGCCCTGGCCTACGCCTGCCTGCTGCACAAGAAGTTCCCGGAGGCCAAGAGTCTCTTAGCCGACCTTCATCATCAGGCCGCGCCGCTCGCCAGGGACCGCCTCGACATCCTGCTGGGCTGGGCGCTTCTCGAGATGGGCGAGAGAGAGCGGGCAGCGGAGCTGCTCGAACCGAACCCGTTGATCCAGCCCCGGGCAGAACCGTTGTTCCATGCTCTGGCGCTGCCGAACCTGTTCTATCTGCGAGACCGGACAGGCGGAGAAGAGGGCATCCGGCCGGCCCGCCGCGACGCAACAAACCCGTTCAGCCTTCAGGAGCCAGGAGCCAGGAGTGAGGAGCCGGAATAGCCCTCCCGGACCGGCGAAGGACCCCAGAAGTCCGATTCCTTTCGAAGCGCCCCCGAGGATCCGAAGACATAGGCACTACGGGAACCAGATCGCATCGTTACCGGATGTGGATCGTTACGGTATTGGCCAGCTTGTCATCGACCTCAAGCCGGATCGGGACTTCGCCCCGGCCCGCCAGGCTTCGGGGCAACACGACCTGCACCTGATCCAGCCCGACGAACTGCCTTTGGTCGCCCGCGTAGGTGATCGGAACATCCTCGCCGCCGATCCGCACCCGGAACGAAGATCCGCCGCGGATCCCGGTGCCGAACAGAACCAACTGCACCTGCTCGGCGGGCGGGCCCAGATCAAGAGGAACCGGCACGTACTTCGGCGGATTGCCGAGATCCGACTGAAAGACGAATTCCGCAATGCCGGGGGCGCTGGACCGTACGATATATGCCGCCGCAACCCCCATCCCGTTCTGGTTGGCCGCATAAATCCCCGGGCTGGTTCGCGCGATCCCGACTGAGCCGGCGAGAGAGGCGCCGGAGTCAAGACGGACATCGATCGTTGCCGGGCCTTCGGCTAAGCCGTCCGGAATCACGAAGTTGATCTGACCGGGACGAACGTTGATCAAAGGGGAAGCCTTCTGGAGGCCGTTCTGGTCTGTTATCACGATCTCGGTTCCGGCGAGCTTGACGGGGAGGGGGATCGCGGTTGCGTCCCCCGAGCTGTCCGCGAGCCGGAGCCCGCCGAAAGGAAACATGGAGACGATCGATCCGCCGGCGAGGGGACCAACGCGGAAACTGCCGGAGTGCACGGTCCGGTGCTTCACCGCGAGCCGTTGTGTCAAGCCCCGAATTGTCTCGAAGGTGGCGGTTCTCCGATGGGCCGCGATGGCTTCGGCCACTTGCCGGTTGTATTCCTCATCTAGGGCTCCGTTCGATTCATTGGGGCCCGCGTAGTGAAACAGAGGCTGGGTCCACGATGGGGTGACAGCCTCCAGGCCCCACACCGCGGCAGTTTGCGTCATGGCTCTCAGCCACTTGTCATCGACTGGCTGAAAAGTCCGGTCGCCGATGCCCACGGCCGTGCTCTCGTCCAAGGTCAAGCCATTGGCTGTCCCGACGTATGCCGGACGCCACGTTTCTTCGACGAACACGCTCTTGCCGGCCTTCTGCGCCCTCTCGACCATCTGCTCGTAAGCGGCCAGGTGGGTGAAGTTATCGTCGATCACGTTGTAGCCGCCGAACGTGTAGATGTCCAACCCAATGGCCTCGATCTCGGGAATCGTCAGAATGGCCTCGAAGAAGTCCATCTCGTAGTGCAGGAAACCGGCGCCCAGCCGCGTGGACGGTGAGACATCCTTGATGGCCCGCGCCGCGTCCTCGACGAAGGAGCGCCACTCGAGGGGGCCGGCGTTCAGTTTCAGCCGGTCGTTCATCGTGGTGGGCTCGTGGGCCACCACGAACGTATCGGGTTTGTACCGGGAGGCGATCTCGACCCAGACCGGGATCGCCGCGGCCTTCCATTCGGCGAAGGTGCTGAAGCGATTGTAAGCGGTAGAGTACATCGGGTTGAGGTTGAGCAGCAGACCCGATGCCCGAATGTAGTCCACGAGCTTGTCATACTTCTCCCGGTTGATCGCCGCGAGGACCGGATCATTGGAGCCAACCCGCCAGGGCCACGTGCCCGGGTTGAAATCGATACGGTGCGCGCCGGCCTCGCGAAGCCCGTCCACGTAGGCCTGAAGCAGCTCCAACGGCACATCCGCGATGATCGCTTCGTGGGCGTAGAAAAGCATGGCGCTGAAGACAAGCGGAAGCTGCCGGGATGCGTCGCTTCGGCGGATGATTTCGTTCAGGGATGCATCCATTCCGCTGATGTACTGATCTTTACTGATCGTCTGCGCCGGCGTGACGGCGGCAGCCAGGAGGACCAAGAGCAGGCCCGCGACGAAGGATATTGTCCCGGCCCGCGCTCTCGAGCTAGCGGCTCTTCTTCTTATTGAATTCGTTGGCGCCATACCGTTGAATCAGCCGCTTCACCGCGTGGTATGTCTCCGTCCGATCGCCGCGGCGGACGGCTTCCATCACGCGCTGGTTATAGTCACCCCGGAAAGCGTGTCCTCCTTCCGGGACATATGCGAAGAACGTCTGGGTCCAAAATGGCGTGACCGCCTCCAATTCTAGGACGCTGGCATACTGCGCAATGGTTTCGAGCCATTCGATGTCAAGCTGCTCGAACGAACGAAGGCCGATGCCGGTGCCGCTGATGGTCTCGAGCGTGTCGCGTTTCCACCATTTCTGCTGGACATAGTGAGCGGGACGCCAGGTCTCCTCGATGTAGACGCCCTTGCCGGCGCCCCGGGCGATCCTCACCATTTGGTTGTAGGTTTTGAGCCCTGTCAGGCCGTGGATGTTCAGAGTAAGGACATCGAGCTCGGGAAGCGAGGCGAACTCGCGGAAGTACTCGAACTCGGTATAAAGACCGCCGGCGCCGCACCGCGTCCGAGGAGAGACCTTCTTCACCGCGACCGCGGAGGTTCGAGCGAAATCCCGCCACTCGGCGGCGCCGGCCTCGGCGCCCATGCGTTTGTTCATCGTGGTGGGCTCGTGAACCGTGACGAAGATCTCCGGTTTGTACCGGCGCGCAATCTCCTCGTAGACCGGTATGGCCGCGGTGGTCCATTCCTCCAGTGAGGAAACGCGGTGCCGGACCGGCGTGTATTGCGGATTGATCGCTACCTGGAGCCCGGCGTTGCGAATGTGCCGGATGATCGCATCGTATTTCGCGATCTGCGCTTGATCCTTATCCTTCCACGGGAACAGACCCATGTTGATGTCGATGCGATCAATTCCGAGGTCCCGGAAAGCGTCGACCATCTTCGTCAACACATCCAGGTCAACGTGCTCGATGACCCCCTCGTGGGCAAAGAACAGGTTGACCGCGAACTGTAGAGGGTGGTGTTTCTGCGGTTCGGTGATCGTCTTGACGGTCGACAAGCCCTTCCTCATACCGTCCCGGTATTGTTGTTCGCTGAGCCGCCGCTGTGGCGTTGCGGGACAGACGGTAAGCGCGAATACAACGACCCCTGGGATGAACCAACTGTTGAGGAAACTCCCCATTGGCATAAACGCTTGCCCCTTGCTCAATTGTCGCAGAGTTCACACCGCCGGCACGCTCAACCGCCGCTTCAATCGGGTGACAATGCGCCTATCTGGGAGACGCCCGGGCGGCCTAGGCGTTTCGCCGGAGTTCGAGCCAGCCGGCCTACCCCCGCATTACCGTGTCCGGGGCGGCGGCGGCCGCGCCAACGCGGCTATGAGTGCGGCTGTAGCCGATGTAGATCAGCATCCCGACGGCCAGCCAGCCGAGCAAGCGCAGCCAGTTGGACCAGCCCAGCCCCACCATCAAGGCCAAGTTTACGAGTATACCGAGCACCGGAACGTAAGGCACCAGCGGGGTTTTGAAGGGGCGGTGGATCTCCGGATGCTTCCAGCGCATGATCAGGACGCCCGCGCAGACGATAACGAAAGCAAACAGCGTGCCGATGCTGGTCATGCTGCCGACGACGCTGATCGGCATGAACGCCGCCATCAAGCCAACGAAACCCATGAACACCAGGTTCGAGCGATACGGTGTGCGGAAGCGGGGATGGATGACGGAGAACAACTGCGGGAGCAGCCGGTCGCGCGACATGGAATAGAAGACCCGTGACTGGCCGAGCAGCATCACGAGCATCACCGACGTGAATCCGGCCAGGATGGCGATCTTCACCGCCGATTGCAGCCAGCCGAAAGGCGTGTACTGGATGGCGACAGCGACCGGCGCGGCGGCGCCCTTGAACTCGGTGTAGCGCGCCAGGCCCGTCATGACGATGGAAAACAGAACGTACAGCAGCGTGCAGATGGCCAGCGAGCCGATGATGCCGATGGGCATGTCGCGCTGCGGATTCTTGGCTTCCTGGGCGGCGGTGGACACTGCGTCAAACCCGATGTATGCGAAGAAAATAATGCCGGCGGCCCGCAGAATGCCGCTCCAGCCGAATTCGCCGAACTGGCCGGTGTTCGGCGGAATGTAGGGCACGTAGTTATCCGGGTTGATGTACCAGACGCCCACGCCGATGAACGCCAGCACGACCGCCACCTTGATTACCACGATGACGGCGTTGGCCGTGGCGGATTCCTTGATGCCGACCATCAAAAGCAACGACAGGACAACGATGATGAAGACCGCCGGCAGATTCACCGTCCCATAAGCCAGTTCGCCATTGGGTAATTGCATCGGTTGCCAGGGGCTGGCGGCGATGGCGGGGGGCAGATGGATGCCCAAATCGTGGAGCAGGCTCACCATGTAGGCGGACCAACTGATCGACACGGTTGACGCCGCAACGGCGTACTCCAGCACGAGGTCCCAGCCGATGATCCAGGCTACCAGCTCTCCCATGGTCGAGTAGGCGTAGGTATAGGCGCTCCCGGCCACGGGAATCATGGCGGCGAATTCGCTGTAGCAGAGGCCGGCGAAAGCGCAGCCGAAAGCGGCCACCATGAAGGAGATCGAAATGGCGGGGCCGGCGTGGTCCGCGGCGGCAATTCCGGTCAGCGAGAACAGTCCCGCTCCAATGATGGCGCCGATGCCCAAGGAGACGAGGCTCCAGGGCCCGATGCTGCGTTGCAGGGTGTGAGCGCCGCCTTCGGCGTCCGAGAGGATCAGTTGGACGGGCTTTCGAGCAAAGAGGCTCATAGGCTTTGGTGGGGTCGTCTTAAGAGTGAATTGACCTTATTGTAGCGATAGCGGGCGGGCCCAGGGGGCTTTCTTTCCTCCGAGGCTTGGCGCCGGGTCTACCACCATCGCCTGCACGGGCTTCTGTTGGTGGTGGCCCAAGGGATGTCACTCGATGGCCGCCGGGGCTGAAGTGACCGCGTTTTATTTCGCTTCGAGGAGATGTCATTTGTTTTGAGTATGTTGCGATGGGGTCGAGGTTGCCGCCGGGCCCGCCGCACGTCGGTTGGCGGCCGGCTGGTTTGTCAGAAGAACGGTCACGGCGTTGCTGGAACGATTCTAAGGGTCGTGTGGCCGCAACCGAATTGGCGCAGGTGGCAACCGCCTCTGAAGGAAGGGGATAGGCCCGGCGGGTCAGACGTGAATCACAGCCAAGGATACTTGAAATCTCGAGGACGGGGCTTTCAGCGGCCAGCTTCTGAGGCAGCGCGGTCAGCATGCGCTTCGCCTCGATGGCGCTGATCGCCACATAGCAGCCCGCTGACGGCTACCAAGTCAAGCTACCGACATCGCATTCAGCCATCAAGCTGACCGCCAAAGCTGATGGCTGAGCGCTGAGCGCTTGCGCGCTACGAAAATCACCCTCACGCCTGCTGAGTCTGAGAGACCAATTCTCAGGTTTCGAGGCCTAATGGCGGTGGTAGCATGTGAAGCACGTGCTACAACTCGACTGGGCGGGTAGACCGGGGACGGCATATCCGGAACCCATTGTCGACTGGGCGACGAAAGGAGATGTGCGATGAATCCTCGGAGGCAATTCTTGCAGTCGGCGGCCGCGATGACCGCAACGATGGGGATGCCGTGCAGCCCGGAGGCGGAGGCGTTGGCGGCGCAATCGACGGCGCCGGCCAAGGTCGAGGGCCTGGCGCCCGATGCCGCGATGCCGCAACTGAAGCTGGGCAGGCATTCGGTCTCGCGGCTGATCGTCGGCGGCAACCCTTTTCACGGCTATTCCCACTTCAACCGGCTGTTGAGCGACACCATGAAGGAGTGGGCGGGCCGGGAGAAAGTCTGCGAGATCCTGGCTGATTGCGAACGGAATGGGATCAATACCTGGCAGTTCTCGCACCATGAGCGGGGCATGGGGGACCTCGCGCGGCACCGGGAAGAAGGGGGCGGCATCCAGTGGTTGCTGCTCAGTCATAGCGAGATCGAGACCGACTTCAGCCTGCTGCCCGGCGTGGCGAAACTGGGCCCGCTGGGTATCGCGCACCATGGCGGTTCGGCGGAACGGAAACGGCGTGAGGGGAAGATCGGCCAAGTGAAGGACTTTCTGAAAGCCGTGCGCGACAGCGGTGTGCTGGTGGGTCTGTCGACCCACGATCCGAGGTTCCTTGAACAGGCGGAGGACGAGAACTGGGACGTTGACTACTACATGACCGCCCTCTACCATCTGACGCGATCCAACGAGGACTGGAAGAAGATCCTGGGAACGCGGCCGCTCGGGGAAATCTACCTTCCGGAGGATCCACCGAGAATGTTTGCGGCGATCCGGCAGACGAAGAAGCCGTGCCTGTGTTACAAGGTACTGGCGGCGGGCAGGATCTCCGAGGTGGAGAAGGCGTTTCGGGAGACCCTCGCGAACATCAAGCCGAACGACGGCATGATCGTCGGGATGTGGCCGAAGCATTCCAACCAGGTGGCCGAGAACGCGGCTCTCGTGAAGCGGATCGCGCCGGGGCTTCGGGCTTGAGCCCAAGAAGCCCGAAGGGAAGAGGCCCGGGCGGCGCCGCCTGAGTGTCGCCTGAGCTCCCCGGTCCGGCATCGCCTCGCCCAGGCGATTCGAAGGAGCAGACTCGCTGCCGAGACGGCTCAACCAGCCGCCGCGTCATTGCAGCCAATATTGGATCGCTCGCTGTTGGAGTCCGCACTCGCTTCACTCAGCCGAGGCTCTACCAAACCGGCCCAGCGGCCGGGTTGAGCCGGTTTCGTGGGCCAGCGTGGATTTCGAACCCAGGATCTCCGCCAGGATCTCCGGGATCTCGAATACGGCTCGATTCACCATCCTTGCCGCTGCCCGCCGGTATCGTTCGAGCCGACCCGGCTGAAGCAGATGTTCGACGGCGCCGGCTATGCCCTTCATGCTGGGAATAACAATTCCGAGTTCGTGGTCCCGCACCCAGTCGGTGTTGAACCGCTCTTGCGGCAGGGTCCAGACATTACGCTCCACGATCACCGGAAGGTTCATGGCGACGGCCTCGCTGATGCTGCCGGGTCCGGGCTTGCCAATGAGAAAATCGCTGGTAGCCATGAAGTTGGGAATGTCCGTGGTGAAGCCCTCCACGTGAACCGGGAAGCGGCTCGTCAACTGACGCAACCGCCGCGCGAGCGTCTCGTTCCGGCCGCAGACGCAGATGAGTTGGAGAGGCCGCTCGATCCGCTGCAAGCGGCGGACGATGTCGAGCATGATCCCGCTGCCATGCCCGCCGAAGAGGACCAGCCCCGTCGGAGTGTCCGGATCGAGGTTCAGGCGGCGGCGGGCCGCAACCCGGTCGATCGTAACGGGCTCATGGAACTGGGGCCGGAGGATCATCCCGGATACCCGGCGGATTTGGGCGGGAGGGACGCCGATGCGGCGAGCCTGCTCCACGGCGTGGCCGGTGCCGCAGATAACCCACTGTGGCTGGCGTTCGATCCAAAAGTGCGGTGGATAGTCGGCGAGGTCAGTCAGGATGGTGACCATCGGGGCGCCGGGCCGGACGGCTCGTAGCGCCTCAAACAGGGCGCGGTTGAAGTTGGGGATCAGCGACACGACCATGTCCGGGGGGTCGGCGGCCCAGAACTCGCGGAGGAGCCGTACCTGCTTGGGGTGATACAGGCGAATGGCGGCGTGCAGCACTTTCAGCAGTTGCGCGGCGCCGAGCGTCCAGCCGCTACGGAGCAGTAAGTTATAGCAGTCCTGACTCCGAATCCCGGTCAGCCGGCGGAAGATATCAATGGCGTCGAGGAGCTCCTGGAGATTCACCAGCCGGACGCTCCAGGGCCGTTCCTGCCGCTCGGCGATGGTTTGAAGGGCGGTCGCCGCCGCCCTGTGGCCGCCGCCGGCGTCAAAGAAGAAGAAGTGGATTCGCGCGGGCAAAGCTTCATCCTAGCAGCCTGGTGCGCCGTTCGACGGCTCCCTCGCAGTGCGAACAGAACGATTCACATTTGTTTCGCGGAAACGTCATAACGGTGTAACGGCGCCGGCCGATAACTAGGGTGGGAGAGCATGAAGGGTTTGGCCGAACGGCGGAGCGGCGCACCGGGAGCGTTAGAGATCGGCTACACTGAGTTTAAGATCCCGGCGTCTCTTCCGCCAACGCTTTGCCGGCTCTCCCCGCAAGAAGAGGCTGCCGCATAATGCTGCCTGAGACGATGGTGGAGTTTATCACATCGCGCGACCATCGGCTGATGCGGAGAGTCAACCGCTGGAAAGCCCCCCGCTGGGTGCGGGTGTGGATGATCTGCGCGACGCGAGGCGGCGACGGCTGGCTGTGGTACGCGATGGGCCTCGTGTTGCTCCTCGCCGGTGGAGGGAACCGGTTTGCGGCGACGGGCGCCGCGGGTGTGGCTTCCGGAGCGGGCATCGGACTTTTCTTGTGGTTAAAGCGGCTCACCGGCAGGCGGCGGCCCTGCCACTTCGAGCCGCACTGCTGGGCGGACCTGCTGCCGCCGGATCAGTTTTCATTTCCTTCGGGACACACCATTACGGCGTTTGCGGTGGCGGTTCCGCTGAGCCTCACCTATCCGTCGTTGATGGTGGGGCTGATGTTCTGCGCCATCAGCGTGGCGGCGTCGCGGGTCCTGCTCGGGATGCACTTTCTGAGTGACGTGCTGGCGGGCGCGATCCTCGGAGCCACGCTCGGGTACACGTCCTACTCCGTCTTTCTCTAGCGGAAAGCGCGAAAGGCCCTCGTCGGCCCGGCGTGGTGCGGCTTTCCAGTTCCGGCGGCCCCTACCTCTTGGGATCCGAGTGAAGCAGCTCGACGGTGACCCCCAGATGGTCCTTGGTGTCCATGTAGACGTAGTCGCCGTTGTCGCCGTCGTAGCGTCCGCGATGGATGACGCCCATTCCCTGTCGTTCGAAGCTCTGGATCGTCTTCTCGAGGTCCTGGACCTGGAAGGCGATGTGGTGCACACCCTCGCCGAATTTGTCGAGATGTTCTTTCCAGTGCGTGTCCTCGCCGACGGGCTCCATGAGTTCGAGCACCGCCTCGCCGGTCTTAAAGAAGGTCAGCTTCACCTGACCGTCGCTCGGGTCCCCGCGATAGACGACTTTGACCTCGCGGCCCGGCCTGGTGGTGCGGGTCGGCGGCGCGGGCTGGCCGAGCAGCTTCGACCAGCGGTCGGCGCACCGCTCGATGTTCTCGCAGACGATCGCGATCTGAACGATCTTGCCGATACCAGGATCGTGGTACGGAGCGCTCTGAGCCCAGACTCGTCCCAATCCCGCCATACACAGCAAAGCCATCAGCGTCATGAGTGGTTTCCGCATATCGCCAGTCTACTCCCGCCGGGCCGGGTTGCGATATCGTAAGGGAGCCATGCGACGACGGACGTTTTTCCAGACACTGGCCACCGTTTTCCCGGCCGCCCCAGCCGCGTCTGGGCCGGGGCCGGCCACGACCGCGCGCCTCCAACTTGGTCTGGACGCCTATTCCGTGCGCGCCTTCCGGTGGAAGGCGACGCAACTCATTGACTATGCCGCGGGATTGGGGCTCGATTCAGTGCAGATGTCCGCTCCCGGGGACTATGAGAGCCTTGATCCGGCGCACCTGGCGGCGGTGCGCGAGCAGGCGGCGCGGCAGGGGATAGCGATCGACGCCGCGATCGGCAAGATCTGCCCGACGACCGGGCGCTGGACGCAAAAGCAGAGCCCGGAAGAGTACATAGCGATGGGGCTGGGGGTGGCCCGGGCGACGGGTTCGCGGTCTCTGCGGTGTTTCGTGGGCGGGTTTGAGAACCGCGGCGGCGATACTCCCTGGGAGGCCCATGTCGAATCGACGCTGAAAGTACTGCGGGGCGTTCGCTCGCGGGTGCTTGATGCGGGCGTGAAGCTGGCCATCGAAAACCATGGAGACTTCGAGGCGCGCGAGCTCCGGGCGCTAATTGAGACAGCCGGCCGGGACATGCTCGGCTGTTGTCTCGACACCGGGAACCCGATGCGGGTGCTTGAGGACCCTCTCTTTACGCTCGAAGTGCTGGGTCCGTATACCACTACGTCGCACATCCGGGATTCCGTGGTTTACGAGCATCCGCGCGGGGCGGCGTTCCAGTGGGTGGCGCTCGGGGACGGTTCGATCGACTTTCGCCAATGGATCGCGCGCTACCGGCAGTTGTGTCCCGAAGTCCCCTTGCAGCTTGAAGTCATCACGGGACGCCCGCCGACGGTGCTGCCGTATCTGGAAGAGGAATTCTGGAAGAGCTTTCCGGACAAGCGGGCAGGCGAGTTCGCGCGGTTCCTCAAGCTGGTCAGGAGCGGCCACCCCTTCATGGGCTCGATGATGATCGGCGGAGAGCAAAGGCAGCCGGCCGCGTATGAGGCGGCGCTCAAAGAGCAGCAGCGCGTGGACGTGGAGCGGAGCGTGGAATACGCGAAGAAGGTTCTGGGGGTTGGCGCCCGGGCGAACCGGCCGGAGGGCGCTTAGCAGATCGGTCTCTTCGGGGGGAAAGCCTTTCTTCGAAAACAGCCGCAGCCCCCAGGGCGCGTATTCACGCCTGTAGAAAAAGAACATTCCTCGCAGTACCAAAGACTTGGCGGCCGGCAGGGCGAAGTGCCTAGGGGTGGTGTGTTTACAATCGGGGCGGCGGGAGAGATCTACAAGCGGTGAGGATCGCCACCGCCCGGCAGATCGAGCCTGCCGCTTCGAGCGCTAAGCGCGCGCCTCGGCGCCTCCGGCGCAGGGTCGCACGTCATGGATACCGGGGAACATTCACAAATGTTCCGTAGAGAGCGCTAACCGCCCGGCTGCGCGCCTCCGGCGCAGAGGCCGCACGTCATTGATACCAGGGAACATTCACAAATGT
>CAYRPT010000011.1:0-14137 GCA_964425895.1 uncultured Solibacteraceae bacterium
CGGCCAGCAGCAGCGGGTGGCGATCGCGCGCGCCATCGTCAATCAACCGGCGATCCTTCTGGCGGACGAGCCGACGGGCAACCTGGACACAAGATCCGCGGCCAACGTGCTCGAAGTCATGCGCAATCTGAACACGGAGCTGGGCCAGACGATTCTGATGATCACCCACAACCCGGATGCCGCGGCGGTGGCCGACCGCATCGTGCACATGCGCGACGGACAGGTGGTGCTGTAAGGGTCCGGGGCGGAGTCGAGTCCCTGGTGGAGGCTGCCCGGGAGCCGCTGGGAGGCCTCTGATGGCCGGGCCGGGTGATGCTACGATCAAGGATAGCCGCTAATCCCATGGTGGAAATCGTTCCTTCAATCCTGTCGGCGGACTTCGCGCGCCTGGCGGATGAGATTGCCCGGGTCGAGGAAGCGGGCATTCGCATGCTGCACATCGACGTGATGGACGGCCGGTTTGTGCCGAACATCACGCTCGGCCCGCCGGTGCTTCGGTCCATTCGACAGGCGACGGGCCTGACCCTTGACGTCCACCTCATGATTGTGGAGCCGGAGCGCCATCTTGAGGCGTTCGTCGAGGCCGGGGCGAACCAGGTTTCCGTGCACCAGGAAACCTGTCCCCACCTGGAGCGTACGCTGCGCCATATCCAGTCGCTTGGCGCGAAGGCCGGGGTGGTCTTGAACCCGGCGACGCCACTGTCGGCGCTGGACTACGTGCTGGAGGCCGCGGACTTTGTGCTGCTGATGACCGTCAACCCGGGTTTCGGTGGACAGACGTTCATCCCGCAGACGATGCGAAAGATCCGGGAGCTCGACCGGCGGCGGCGGGATTTGGGGCTGGCGCTCCCCATCGAGATCGACGGCGGGGTTTCCACCGGAAATCTGGCGGAGGTGGTCCGCGCGGGAGTGAATTGGGTGGTGACCGGCTCGAGCGTGTTCGGCAGCCCGGATCCCGCGGCGGCGGTGACCGAAATGAAGCGGATCGCAACCGAAGCGTTCGCCGTTCGCGTCTAATTCAAGGCGGCACGATGACGGCGGGCCTTCAAACCAGCAGGCAAACGGGAGACAGCGAAGCATGAAGTGGCGTACTTTACTGATTGTGGCCCTGGTGGCTCTGGCGGCGACCGGTTGTTTCCGCCGCAAGAAATACGAGAACCCGATCGATCAGGACACCGCGCAGCCGGACAAAGTACTGTTCGATAAGGCGATCGCGGATCTCGAGAAGGGCCGGTATCGCATCGCGCGGCTGACGCTGCAGACGCTCATCAATACCTACGACACGAGCGAGTTCATGGCCAAGGCGAAGCTGGCGCTGGCCGACTCGTGGTTCCGAGAGGGCGGCGCGAACGGTTTTGCCCAGGCCGAGGCGGAGTACAAGGACTTCATCCTCTTCTACCCCATGATGGAGGAGTCAGCAGAGGCTCAATCCCGTGTCTGCATGATCCACTACAACCAGATGGAGAAGCCGGACCGCGACCTCAAGCACGCCATACGGGCCGATGACGAATGCCGGCAGTTGATGGTCCAGTTCCCCAACAGCCGGTTTGCCCCGGATATGGAACAGCGCCTCCGCGAGATCCAGGAGGTGCTGGGCGAGCACGAGTACCGCGTCGGCGATTTCTACTACAAGAAGGGCAGTTACCCCGCTTCCACGAATCGTCTGGACACGCTGGTGGACCACTATCCCTTGTACAGCAAAGCCGACGAGGCGCTCTGGCGAACCGGTGACGCCTATGGCCGTATGGGCCCGCGATTCCAGGCGCAGAGCGTCGAGGCGTTTCAGCGAATCGTGCGAGAGTACCCGCTCAGCGCGCTGGCCGAGGATGCCCGCAAGAAACTGGAGGGGATGGAAGCCGAGGTTCCCGAGGCGGACCCGGTGGCGCTCGCCCGCATGGAGTACGAGCGCGAGAACCAGGAGGACGCCGGCCGATTCGCCGAGTTTTGGGGCATCTTCCGGTCACACCCATCGATGACCATCCGCACCGCCGCGAAGTCCGGAACACCGGCGGGCGGTCCGCTGCGGCCGAGCATCCCCGCGAACATACCGGGGCAGGCGGGATCCGCCAGCGAGGTGAGCGCGGAAGTGACCGTGTCCACCGTGGGCGATTCTTCGGCGCTGGACACCAAACCCGACGCGCGCAGCGTGCCACCCCGGCAGCAGCGGCAACAGCAGCAACAGCAGCAAAAGCAGCCGTAGGGTGAAGCCCTTTCGCCCCGCTCGCGTTTGTTCCGCGTTGCAGGCGCCCGGGAGGTGGAGCACTCGCACTGCCACGCCCACAGGGATGCCGGCGGTTGACGCCGAGCCCGGGGCTTCGGCTCTTTACCCCTTGACGCCGAACATCGCCCAGTACTTCTCCGGCAGTTTCTTGGGCTTCATGTCGCGTCCGCAGAAAATGTGGTTCGTCTCGCCCTTCGCCAAGAGCCTGCCGTTCTCGTGGCTGACGATCTCGTAGCCGAAGCGGATCGCCCGCCGCCGGGCCTCCGCCACCCAGGTGCGAACCACGATCTCCTCGTCGTACCGGGCCGGGGCGAGGTAGCGGCATCGAACCTCGGCGACCGCAAGCAGGACAGCGTCGTCCTCCTCCATGTCGCGATACCGGAGCCCCCGGGCGCGGCACAGCTCCACGCGGCCCATTTCCATATAGACCAGATAGTTGGCGTAATACACGACGCCCATCTGATCGGTTTCGGCATATCGTACACGAAAGCGGGTCTCGTGGATCTCCATGGCGAAGGGATGATTATAGCCGGACCATGCTCACGTCGACGCCGCCGGCGTCCTTCACTTCCAGGGTCAGCGACCTTTCCGCCTCGCGCCCCAGCGCCCGGTTCAGCGCCGCGGTCGCTTCAATGTGGAGCAGCGGGCCGAGCGCGACCAGGTCTTCCCAACGCGACAGCCGGTTGAAATGGATTCGGAACTTCTGATCGATATCGGCGGCGGACCGCACAACGTGCTGAAGGGCCCGTTCGGGCGCCGCTTTCTTCTCGCAGGCGCGCCGCCGGTATTCGTTACCCCATCTTAGAAACCGCCCAACGGAAAGCTGATCGGCCGCAAGCAGATTGAGGTAGTGCCTGTTGCCGCACGCCGCCCGGCGGCGCACGGACTCCAGCCGGCCGGGCGACCACCAACTCGCCTCGGCTTCGCAGCCCACCTCGAAAAGGCACCCGCGAAGCGCTTCGATCCGCCCGGGGAGGACCGAATACAGATCGCGCGCGGAGGCGGCGACCTTCGCGCAGTTCATCGGGTCGTAGGTGAACTCGGCTTTGCGCTTGTGGGAGAACGGCCGGCTGGCGCCGTAGACGAGCACGGCGCACGCGAGGTCCCGGTTCGCGCAGGCTTCCGGGTGGTGCAAGATGTAGTAAGGAAGCCACCGCCGCAAGCAGTGCTGAACCGTGCGGGAGACCTCGGTATAGACGGCCGAATGGGCGGTGGTCCGCTCCTTGGGCACTTCCAGCCACGCCACAGCCGAAGCAGCGGGCGCCTCCAGCGTCCATTGGACAGTCACCGGCCGTTGAGGCGCGGGAATGCCGGCGAGGCCGGCCGCCTCCAGCAGCGGCGGCATCAGGAGGCGCCACTGCGCCGGGGTGAGCCTCCGGGTGTCCGTCCAGGCACATCGCGGCCCGCCCTGTGAAAGGCCGGGAGCAGGGTCCAGCGCGGCGGCCATGCCCAGGGCGGTGTGGTGAAGCAGATCCTCGTCACACGGACGGGCATCGCTCCGCCGGACCAAGATCCCTCCGTCGGCCCGGGCGGCAACCTGGCAGCCCTCCAGAATCCCGGCGCGCCGAAGCCATCCAGCCCGGTCGAGCGGGGGCAAACAGACATCGATGGACAGTTCCGTCCGCTGCCGCGGGGGATCGGTTCTCCCGGCCGCAACGGCATGCCGGACGGCTCGCTCGAGGGCTCGCGGAATCTCCGCGGCGATGCCGGCCGCCAGCTTGTCCAAGGCCGCCGCCTCGGCCGCCGAATCCGGGTTCCGCCCGTCGCACAGAATCCCGACCAACCGGCCGCGGACCGCAGCATCGACGTTGACGCCGCGCAGGAAACAACGGTGAAGCCGGCGGAGCCCGCCGGGCAGCGCATCCGCGGCGAACTCGGCGACCGCCGAGGCGGCCCCGGGTATCGGATAGCGCCACTCACGGGACAAGCCGCGGTCATCTCTCTCGCGCAGCCACGTGATGTACAACGTGCTTTCAACGGCGGTGGTCCAGGCGAGAGCGGGGAGGGGATCCGATCCGGGCGGGCCGGCCGTCGCTGCGCGTTCCAGCGCCGGGGAACACAACACGGGCATTACCTCGCGTCAGGGGGAGTCGGGACGAAATCGGCCGTGGCGCCGCGTCCCCCTTGATTCTAACGGCGGCGCCCCGATCCGGCCAAACCGCGGCGGCGCTCACGGGACCCGCCAGGGTTCTCAAATAATTGAAATGAGGAGTCTTGAGCCCTGGCGGCGGCTATTTCGCGAAGGCTGTGACCGGCACTGCCGCAAGTGACGGTTGAGGTGGTCCAGTGAGGCGAACAGGCCGGCGAAGGACGCCCGCTTCCCCGGAGGCGGGGAGCGCCGGCGCGGCCTGAAATCCCGCGGATGAAACACATCGGTGACCGCGATCACGGCGGCTCCCATCGGCCGGTATTCGTGCGTTCCCTGCGCCCAGGCGACGTCGTTTTCAATCCAGAGGGCGAATCCCACTTCGAGACTATGATGGACCGCAAGGCCGGCGTCCCGCAACGATCCTCCGACGGCCCGCCAGCCGCATCCGTCTTCGCCGGCGGGCGGCCCTATGGGAGCTGGAGATCAAGGTAGGCGAGGTAGGAGGCGGTGAGCATGTAGGTCTCGTAGTATTCGTCTTCCTTGATGACGTCGAGCTTGTCCGAAGCGCCTTCCAGAAGTTGATGGTTGAATCGCGAGACCGAGTGGATGGTGATCGCCGGGATGCCGCGGCGGAGGAACGATTCGGCGTCGGTCCGGCCGAGCTTGTACGGCTCCTCCACGTCGACCGGCAGCATGACGGCCGAAGCGATCGAACGCATCGCGCCGACGAGCGCGCGGCCGCTCCCGTGCTCCCAGGCCATCGGCCGCGTCAGCCCGATGCTTTCGAGATCGACCATGGCGCGGATGTTCCTGGCCTCCTCCTTGCCTAGCAACTTCACAAATTCCCGCGACCCCCGCCGCCCGTCCAATCCGCCAGCGAAGGCCACAAACAGAAAGTTGTACCGCCGCTTTGTGTCGCGCAAGCTCTGGTAGAGACTTGGAAGAAGCGAGGCGCCCGACCAGTTATCCGCCGCTCCAAGGCTCGACGGCGCCGCGTCGTAATGGGCGCCCACCACAATTGTTTGGCTGCTCTCCCCGTTCAGGCGGCAGACCAGGTTGGGGAGTCCGGCGCCGGCTACGGGCAACTCGTAGAGGGCGGGCGCCCGGCAGCCGGCCTCTTCAAACAGGCGCCGAACCGTTTGCAGGCGCTCCACATCGCCCGGCGCCGCCTTTCGCAAGCGACTGAGGATGCGCTCGCGCTCCAGCCGGGCGTATTGCACATTGTCGGCCGCAGACAGCCGGGGTAGGGCCATCCATAGCGCGGCGGCCAGCCAATAGCGAACCATGGATCCCCCATTGTAAGGCCGCCGGACAGCCGGCCTGGGCCGCGTCGTAGAATTGCCGTGATGAACATCACCACGCGAAGAGGATTTCTGGCCGCCACGGCGGCGGCAGCCGCGCCCGCTCCGGCCCAGACCGACGGGGCGAACAACCGGTTGCGCGCAGGCGTGATCGGCTGCGGTGGAATGGCGACGCACCACATGAAGACGCTTCTCGAGATGAAGGAGTCGGACAACGTCGAGGTGGCCGCTGTCTGCGATGTCTACACGAAACGCCTGGAGGCCGCCGCCGCGCTCACCGGGGGCCGTCCGTTCAAAGACTACCGCAGCCTGCTCGAGGACAAGGACATCGACTATGTCCTGATCGCCACTCCCGAACATTGGCACTACCAGATGACCATCGACGCGATCGACGCCGGCAAGCACATCTACTGCGAGAAACCGATGACCCAGACCGGCGACCAGGCGAGGAGAGTGGTGGCGAAGATCGAGAAAACCCGCCTCAAGATGCAAGTTGGCGTGCAGGGCATGTCGGACGACTCGTACGAAACCGCGAACCGCTACGTGCGCGAAGGGGCGCTGGGACGAGTGGTTCTCGCCCAGATCGACTATTCCCGCAACCACCAAGACGAGTTCTGGGCTTACCCGATCGACGAAGACGCGCGGCCCGGGGCCGATCTGGACTGGCAGGCCTGGCTGGGCCCGGCGCCGAAACGCGAGTGGGACCCCCGCCGCTATTTCCGGTGGCGCCACTATTGGGATTACTCAAGCGGCATCGCCAGCGATCTTTTCGTGCACCGCGTGACGCGCATTATCAAGGCGCTGGGACTGACCTTCCCGTCGCGAGGAGCGGGTCTCGGCGGCAAGTTCGCTTTCACGGACAGCCCGGCCGAGGTGCCGGATACACTCAACGTCCTGCTCGACTATCCGGAGGGTCTCACCGTGCAACTGATCTCCACCATGGCCAATGATGAAAAGGTCGAGCACATGTTGCGCGGCCGCAAAGCCACGCTGTTTTTCACACCGGAGGGATTCCAGATCCGTCCCCAGCGGCTGTTCGAAGCGGAGGCCCGGCAGGTGACCCATATCAAGTCGGGTGCGGAGCGGGTCGATCTGCACCACCGCAACCTCATGGAGGCCATCCGCCATGGCGCGGAGCTGAAGTGCCCGCCGCGTCTGGGCTGGTATGGCGTCGTGGCCTGCGAGATGGGCACGCAATCCTACCGCCGCGGGAAGTTCATGCGTTGGGACCCACGCCGCGAACGAGTGGAGGCGGCGTAAGGGGAGTTGGCGCGCGAGCGAGCCGTTCGGTCCGGCACGCTGTGATACGCTGAGTTTTATTCGGGTGATGGCATCCGCATCCCGGCATCCGATCCGCCGGCCGCTCGAAGCACCCTATGGAATTGACGGATATCTTCCAGTCCCTCGGTGAGGAAAACTTCCGCGCTCTGGTGGGGGAAATCTCTATCAGCCGCCTCAAGACGTTCAAGCTCTACGAGTCGCTCAAGGCCCGTTCCCACCTGCCGAAGCTGAATGTACAGAGTCTGAAGAAGGTGACGCCTCGTTTCTGGGAGCGGATCCAGGAGGGCGACAAGGATCTGGCTTCCGACCTCGCGCAGGCCATTCTCACGGGACACTTCGATCTCATCGTCGACGTGCTCGACTTTCTCAAGATTCCGCACCACGAAGGCTTCTTCGACAAGGAGACGGACGCCGGCGCGTTACTGACGGAAGGCTGGCAATCGCAGGTCTTCGAGCATTTCCGTGACAAGTACCCTGCATCGCTGCTGGTTCTCTATCTGAACCACCTTTCACTCGAGATCACGAAGGACAAGCCGCTGTTCGTCCCCGCGGGTGGCCAGTGATGGTCGAATCCACGCTCGCCACGCTCGCGCAAAAAGCCCGCGAGCTGATCCGGTCCGCCGCCGACCCCGAGCAACTCGAACAGGTACGGGTGCAGTTTCTCGGGCGCAAAGGGGAGCTCTCCCAGATCAGCAAGCAGATGGGCCGGCTGGCCCAGGAGGAGCGCGCCCGGGCGGGCAAGCTTCTCAACGAGGTGAAGGCGGCCGTCGAGTCTTTCCTCGAGCAGCGGGTTCAAGAGTTCCAGGCCGGCGCCCTGGAAGCGCGCCTGGAAAGCGAGTGGGTGGACCTGACGCTACCCGCGCCGGGCCCGCGCCCCGGCAGCCTGCACCCCATCACCCAGGTGCAGGCCGAGATCGAGGAGTTGTTCCTGTCGATGGGCTTCGCCGTGCTCAGCGGCCCGGAAGTCGAGACCGAATACAACAACTTCGATGCGCTCAACATTCCCCCGGACCACCCGGCGCGGGACGCCCAGGACACCTTCTGGGTGGAAGGCCGCAACCTGCTGCGCACGCACACCTCACCCGTGCAGGTCCGGGGAATGCTGCGGTTCGGCCCGCCGTTGCGGATGATAGCGCCGGGCCGGGTGTTCCGCAACGAAGAGGTGGATGCGTCCCACGAGCACACCTTCTACCAACTGGAAGGGATGATGGTGGACCGCGACGTCTCCATCGGCCATCTCCTCTACTTCATGAAGGCTCTGCTGAGCGGCATCTTCCACCGGGAGGCGACGGTGCGCCTGCGGCCGGGCTTCTTCCCGTTCGTCGAGCCTGGTTTTGAGCTGGATATCCAATGCCTGATCTGCGGCGGCCCCGGCTGCCCCGTCTGCAAGCAATCCGGCTGGGTGGAGCTGCTGCCGTGTGGTCTGGTGCATCCCAACGTGCTGCGCATGGGCGGGATCGACCCTGAGGAATGGAATGGCTTCGCGTTCGGCCTGGGCCTGACGCGGCTGGTCATGATGCGGTACGGAATCGATGACATCCGCCTGCTCGAAAGCGGCGACCTGCGATTCCTGACTCAGTTTTGAGGCGCTAACCGCGCGGCGGCGCGCCTCCGGCGCAGAGGCAGCCCATCGTTGATAAAAGGGAACATTCACAAATGTTTCCCGGAGAGAGGCGGTCCGGGCACGAACCGCCGGCCGGCGGGGATCCGGCCCGGCATTGATGGCATATGAAGTTCTCCTACAACTGGCTCCGTGAACTGGTGAACGGGCTGGACGCCAGCCCCCGCGAGCTCGGCGAGCTGATCACGATGAAGACGGCCGAGTGCGAGGGCGTGGAGCCGTACGCACCATGGCTCGAACGCGTGTGCGCCGCGCGCGTCACCGCCACGGCGCCCATCCCGGATTCGAAGAACCAGAAGGTGACCGTCGAGACCGGACGCTTCGGCGCCAGGACCGTTGTCTGCGGGGCGCCGAACGTCCGCGTGGGGATGATCACCGCGTACGTCCCGGCGGGGGTTGCGCTCGATGGCCGGGAGATCCGGCGCCTCGAGATCCAGGGTGTGCCGTCCGACGGGATGCTTGCGTCCGGCGCCGAGCTCGGCATCAACCGCGACACCGATGGCATACTCGATCTGGACGCCGCACCCGGGGACCCGATCCCCGGCTGCGCCCCGGATTTCATCATCGAGATCGACAACAAGTCCATCACGCATCGACCGGACCTGTGGGGCCACCACGGTCTGGCCCGCGAGGTGGCGATCGTCCGGCGGCCCTTGCGCGACCCGCTTTCGATGGACGCGCTACCCGCGGCGGCGCCGGAGATCGCCATCGAGATCGAAGACCTCGACCTCTGCCCCCGCTACTCGGCCCTCACCTTCGACGACATCACCGTGGGTCCCTCTCCGTTGTGGATGCAGTACCGGCTCTCCGCCATAGGTCTCAACCCCATCTCGAACATCGTGGACGTCACCAACTGGATCATGAGCGAGATCTCCGAGCCGATGCACGCCTTCGACCGGGATGCGTTGCAGGGCCCGGTGATTGCCGTGCGGCGAGCGCGGCCGGGCGAGTTCCTTACGGTGCTCAACGGCGAGACCTGCAAGCTGGATGGGACCAACCTCGTGATCGCCGACGCCCGGGGACCGGTGGCGGTGGCCGGCGTGATGGGCGGACTGGACTCGGCGGTAATTGCCTCGACGCGCCGCATCGTGCTCGAGAGCGCCAACTTCCACGCCGCCAGCGTGCGCCGGACCTCGGCGAAGCTCAAACTGCGCACGGATGCGTCCATGCGGTTCGAGAAGGCCCAGGATCCCGCCAACACGGTGCGCGGCCTGGCCCGGGCGGTGGAGCTGCTTCGCATCGTCTCGCCGGGCGTACGGATCTCCGGCGGCCTGGCCGACGTCAAGAAGGAGCTGCCCGCACCGCCCCAGATCTCGCTCGACATGGAGTGGCTGGTCCGGAAGCTTGGCCGTCCCATCGCCTTGACGGCGGTGAGAGGCATTCTTGAAGCGCTCCAGTTCGGCGTCACCGAGGAGAGCGCGCAGAGGCTCAGCGTCACCGTGCCGTCGTGGCGCGCGACGCGCGATATCTCGATCAAGGACGACCTGGTGGAGGAGGTGGGCCGGATGATCGGCTACGGTTCGATACCGCCCCAGCCGCCGCTGATCGCTTCGATGGCGCCGCCTCGCAACGAAGACCGCGCCTTCCACCGCGACGTGCGGGCCGCCGTCGCGGCGCAAGGGTTCACCGAGGTCTACAATTACTCGTTCCTGAGCGACGAGATGGTGCGTGAAATGGGCCTCGACCCGGCGGCGCATCTTCGCCTGGTGAACCCCATAGCCGCCGGTCAAAACCTGATGCGGGCCAGCCTGGTGCCGGGTATCGTCCGAAGCATCCGTTCGAACGCGCGCCACTTCGACAACTTCCGGCTGTTCGAGATTGGTTATGAGATCCACCCGCGAGCCGCGGCCCCGGCCGATTCGGGCCAGCCGGCGCCTTTGCCCGACGAGGTGGACCACCTCGCAGCCGCCGTCTTCGCCCGGGAGGGGGACGGCGCCGTCGGCCTCTTCGAGCTGAAGCGCCTGGCGGAGTGCCTGATGCCCGGGGCCTCGGTTTCGCCGGCCGAGCCGCGCGTCTACGAGCACCCCCGGCGGACCTATGCGGTCTCGTGGCGGGGCGCCGGCATCGGCCGCATCTTCGAGCTGCATCCGCGCATGCTCGCCGAGGGGCGCGCCGCGGTGCTCGACATCAATCTCGACATGATGCGCGCCGGGGGGCGGGTCGAAATCAAGTACAGGCCGCTGCGCAGGTTCCCCGCCAGCGCTTTCGATCTTTCGGTGGTCGCCGGACTCCGCGAACTGGCCGGCGACGTCGAGCAGCGGCTCGCCTCCCTTGCCGGCCCGAATCTCGAATCCATCGCGTTCGTGCGCCAATACACCGGCTCTCCGCTGCCGGCGGACCGCAAGTCGCTCTCCTATCGTCTGACGGTCTGGGCCCCGGACCACACCCTCACGGCCGAAGAAGTGAACGCGGTCCGCCAGCACATCATCGATGGCATGCGGGATAGCGGCTACGAGCTGCGGGTGTAGCGAGAGGGAGAAACTTGATCCCCGCGCCTACCCGTGGCCGAGGTACATGGCCCAGCCCAGGCCGAAGATCGTCAGCAGGAAATAGCCGAAACACTTGAGGCCGTACAGCAGCCGCTCGCGGTCGTTCTTGCGGCCAGTGATCCCGAGCACGACCGAGATCAGAAACGCGAATACAATGCTGGCCTCGAAATGAGAAAGGGCCATTGTCGGCATCAGTCCCGCCTCCCGGCGGCGATCTCGAAGGCGTCCACCATCGCCAGCACATTCATCAGTCCCGCGGCCACCAGGAACTTGGTGCCGTAATCGTGGACATGGCCCACCACGTCGGGTTGCGCGTATCCCAGCCAGTTGGCCAGCAAATACAGGATGCCGCTGCACAGATTGCCGAGGAAGCCGCCCACGTGAATGATGGTGGTCAGCAGGTCGCCGGTTTGCGGCTTGAACATCGCGCCGCGCATGAAGATTCCCAGCAGGAAGGTGATGGTCACGACTCCGGCCAGAACCGCCCCCCGGACGTGCCGCTTCTGGAGAAAGTGTCCTCCGCCGGGCAGGAGCCAGGCGAGCGCCACCACGTGTCCCCATAGGCGGATGGGGGGCAGCGGTTCCCTCTTTTTCTTGGGCTGCTTGGACATCAGTACTTCCATTGTAGTTCGTCGCGGGCGGGCCGCAGGCGCGAGGAACCGGTGGATCAGTGCTTCAGTTCCGGCTCGAAGCCGAAATTCTCCAGTTTCCCTCCCAGAAAGGCTTCGTAGGAGGCCATATCAAAGTGGCCGTGGCCGCTGAGGTTGAACAGCACCACGCGCTTCCTTCCTTCCTCCTTCGCCCGGAGCGCCTCGTCCACGGCGCCCTTGATCGCATGCGCGCTCTCCGGAGCCGGTATGATGCCTTCGATCCGGGCGAACTGGAGCGCCGCTTCGAACACGTCAAGCTGCTGGTAGGCCCGCGCCTCGATGTAGCCGTGGCGGAGCAAGTGGCTGCACAATGGGGCGGCGCCGTGATACCGCAGTCCGCCGGCGTGAATCTTGGGCGGTACGAACCGGTGGCCGAGCGTATACATCTTCATCAGCGGCGTCATGCCGGCCGTGTCGCCGAAATCGTACTCGAAGGCGCCTCGGGTCAGGGTCGGGCAGGCAGTGGGCTCAATAGCCAGCAGGCGCACGGCCGAACCGTTCATCCGGTCCGGCAGGTATGGCAACGCCACCCCGGCAAAGTTGCTGCCTCCGCCGAAGCAGCCGACCACGACATCCGGCTCCTCACCGGCCGCTTCCATCTGCTTCTTGCACTCCAGGCCGATCACCGATTGATGCAGACAAACGTGATTCAGCACGCTGCCCAGCGAGTAGTTGGTGTCGGGGTGGGTCGCCGCGTCTTCCACGGCCTCGCTGATGGCGATGCCGAGGCTGCCGGGCGAATCCGGATCCTCGGCCAGAATACCCCGGCCAGCGTTGGTGCGGTCCGTAGGGCTCGGGAAGATCTCCCCGCCCCAGGACTGGATCATCAGCCGCCGATAAGGCTTCTGCTGGTAGCTCACCTTCACCATGTACACTGTGCAGTCCATGCCGACCATCCGGCAAGCGAGCGCGAGCGCGCTGCCCCACTGCCCGGCGCCGGTCTCCGTGGCCAGCCGCTTGATGCCGGCTTTCTTGTTGTAGAAGGCCTGTGGGACAGAGGTGTTCGGCTTGTGGGACCCGGCGGGACTCACGCCCTCGTACTTGTAATAAATGTGGGCCGGGGTGTCCAGCGCCTGCTCCAGCCGCCGGGCTCGAAACAGCGGCGTTGGCCGCCAGAGCCGGTAAATATCCAGAACCTCGCCGGGGATGTCGACCTCCTTCTGCATCGACATCTCCTGCTCGATGAGGGCCATCGGAAAGATCGGCGCCAGGTCGTCCGGGCCGATTGGCTGGCGCGTGGCCGGATGCAGCGGCGGGTCCATAGGCTCCTTGACAAGCGGGAGCACGTTGAGCCAATAGGGGGAAAGGTCCTTTTCTGAAAGTACGAACTTCGTCGCGTCGGACATACGGGTATGACTCCTGTGAAAGGGCGAAGGACTATTGTATGAAAACAGGAGAAGAGCGTCCAAGTAGCGGCGGCCCGCGGGTACGCCGGGAGCGTTCCGGCCGGCGGCAGCGCGCCGGTCAGACCACCAGCCACTCGATGCCGACCTTCTTCAGCGCGTAGCCGACCTCGCGCACGTAGTCGCCATAACCGCACATCCAGTGGAACCCTCGCATCTCCTTCGCGAGCAGGCCGCAGTCGCCGTCGATCCGGACGTCGATCTGCGAGCGGCAGATCGCCAGGAAGGGGCTCTCCAGGATGGGGCCGCTGAAGCCGATCCAACGCTTGAAGTTGAAATCGGGCACGATATTGGTGGTGATCTGCCCTTTACGCATCTCCACCTTCGGCGCGGCGCCGTAGTCGGATTCGAAGTGGGTCAGGATGCGGACGGGTTCGTCCGTCCGTCCGTCCATGCGCCGCGGGGCGGTGCAGTGCGCCAGCGTGACCATGCCGTGGTGTGGGTAGGTGGGATCGTTCAGGAAAACCGGCCGGCCCGAGATGAAGTGAAGCAGCACACCCGACGGGATCACCACGAAATCCGACTCGCAGAACGCCAGGTAGCCTTCGTCGTTCATGATGCTCAAGGGGAGGCAGGCCGTGGTTTCGCTCAGGGGCATGATGGCCCGCATGCAGTTGTTGATGGTAAACGCGTCGGTTCCAGCCTCGTCCATGAAGGTGAGGAATACCTCGGTGAGCAGGAACGACCGGCGCACCGCCTCGGCGTCGATCTCGAGTTTGACTCCGCGGCCCTTCAGATAGCGATCGGCGGCCTCCCTGGTGCGCTTCACGAGCGGTTCATCCGCCCTGGCCGCCTTGATGCGGGCTTCCACTTCTTCATAGGGAACCGTCACGAGGTCGAAGCGGAAGACCTGGCGAGCGAACTCCGGGGCCTTGCGTCCGCCCTGTCCCCAGCCTCCGGGACCGCCCACGCAGACGACCTTCCGGCCGAGCGTGTTCTTGAGGCCGGCTAAAGCGCGGAGCCGCCAGAGTACGTCATCGTAGCTGTCCACCACCACGTCCTCGGAGTCCATGCCCGGCTCGCCGTACTCGTCGACGGTCTTGCGCAGGAAGCGGGGATGGGCGATCTCGTACCAGAGATAA
>CAYRPT010000011.1:14147-16679 GCA_964425895.1 uncultured Solibacteraceae bacterium
GCGGGGCCGCTCCGGTGGCGCACGAACATCAGATTCCACTTGCGAGCGGCGTTGAGAGCTTCGATGGTCTGCAATCCGCCGCTGGCGCCGTAGATGAGGACGCTGTCGACATCGGCCTGGGCGAGCGCCGCTCCTTCCTCGGGACGGCGAGCCTCGGCGAGCGGTGCGATCTCCAGCGGGAAATCCGCTCTCTCTTGGAGCGCGGCCAATTCCTTGGCGATGCGCCCTTTCTCGGCGGCCACGTCCTGCTCATTCAGCAGTCCGCCCCAGGGGCGCCACGATGCCTGGTGGCGAGGCTGGTACAGGTCATAGACGAGCACAGGCTGCACACGGAGCGCGTTTCGGACCGGTCTCCGATGCTCCTGGGCGGTCAATCTACTCCACGCGGCGGCGGGCATGGCAGCCACGCCGAGTCCGGCGGTGGAGACGAACAGGTCGCGCCGGGACACAGCCCCGCAGCAAGAATGGCCTTCCTTATGAGACATAGCGCCCCTATTATCCGCAACTCGGGAGTTCGCGTCAATGAAAATACAGTTTCCGGCGCCACCTCTCGGGACGGTTACCAGACCGCCTTCTGAGCGGCCGGTTTCCTCAACCCGGCGGCAGCCGCGCGCTCCCTGAGAGGAAGAATGCCAGGGATCTCGGCGTCCCAGTAGATGTCCTGCAAGAGCCGCCAGTGCTCATTGAGGGCGCCGATGGCCTGCTCCCAGGCGGCCGGATCGCCGCGCCGGGCGCTCTCGTAGGCGCCGAGAGCGATGGCCAGGTAGGCGGCGCGCGCCTTGGCCACCGGTTCGGTGGAGCGCAGCCCGGACTCGATCTCCGCGCCGAGCGTGCGGCGCAGTGTCTCCATGGAGGTCTCGGGGGAGGCGAGCGGCACGACCGGCTCCGGGCTCTCCAGGGGAATCCGGTATCTTGGCTCGCCGTTCACCGGAGTGCGCGCCCCACCCTTGCTCGCGATCACGTTTTCGGCCAGGTCGATCAAACGGTCGGCGAAGCTGGTGATGGTTTCGTCCATGGGCATACCATCGCGCGTCCGGTTCTCGTAGCGATCCACGATTGTCCACCCCTGCGCCAGCATCCATCGATACCCTTTGATGACGCCGAGGATCGTGCCGGCGGTGGCGGCGTTGTTGTCGCAGTCCCAGCCGAAGTTGAATGCGGCCAGCAGCGTGCGCCGGAAGTCGCCGGCCCCATAGAGCAGCGCGGCGACCGTGGCGGCGGTGTTCAGCTCATAACCGTTGCGGTCCCGCATGGCGCCGTCGTACTTACCGTATTTCTCGCGGATGAGGCGCCGGACGGCGCGCCAATCGTCACCGCGCTCGCGCCGCCATGCCCGTACGTCGGCGGTAATCTCGCGCACGCGGCTCCGCGGGGCTACCGCCTGGACGCCCACATCGAGCAGCGCATCGATGTCGTCCTGCAAGAATGCGGCGGCAATCATGGCGGTGAAGAACTGCGTGGTCTGCGCGGGTTCGCCGTCGATCGCCACTCGGGTGTAGTTCAGGGCGATGCGGGCGGCCGTCCGCGGCATCAGCGGCGCCATCAGTGCAAACGTCTCCGCGAGGAACTGGCCGGAAATATTGAAGTCGGCCCACGGGTTGAGAGCGACGTTGCCCGTCAGCGGCGGCTCCAGGCCGAGATCCATCAGGTGCCGCGCGTAACGGTTCGAGCACCAGATGCGCCGGTTGATCCGCTCGCGCCACAAGCGGGCGATCTCGGCCGGCGACAGCATGAGCTTGTTGGCGCGCTGCATCTCGACGATGTAGACCCATTCGAAGTCGGTATCGTCGTCGGTCCAGGCGCCCTGCGGCAAGGCGGGTGTGTACTCGGTCAGGTTGCCGGGCTCGTCGATGTACTTCATCTCGTGGGGGAGCCCGTTCAGGTTGCCGAGTATCTGCCCCAGGAGGCCGCCGCGAATGCGGTCACGGAGCACCTCGGCGGAGATCTCCCGGAATTCCTGGGCCGCGGCGGGCCAGGCAAAGGCGTCAAGCAACAAGCAGAGCAGCAGCGCCGGGGCGCGGCTCAGGGCTCGGATTCTCCTCATGGCCGCTCGCGTCGTTTGTAGGGGAACGCCTTCCAATCGGTGCTCGCCCGGCCGTTCAGGTCCCAGGCGACGGCGCCGGCGCGGATGGTCATCTCCACGGCGATCCGTTGGGCGCCCTCGCGCCGCGCGCCCGCCGCGTCGACAAAGCCGAAATCACCCTTCTCCAATCGAAACAGGGTGATGTCGGCTTCGGCCCCGGCGTCAAGATGCCCCAGCGCGGGCCGGCGGATGGCCTGGGCCGCGGCCCAGGTGCTCATCCGGACCACCTCGGCCAGCGGCACACCGAGATTCAGGACTTTGGACATCACGTTGGGCATGTCCTTCATGCCGGCGTTCATACTTCCGGTGTGCAAGTCGGTCGAGATCGTGTCGGGGAAGAAGCCCTGCTCGAAGGCGGGCACAGCGATATTCCAGTAGAAGCTACCGGCTCCGTGGCCCACGTCGAAGAGCACGCCGCGCCGCCGGCCGTCCCGCATCGCCGGGTTGAG
>CAYRPT010000012.1:0-16527 GCA_964425895.1 uncultured Solibacteraceae bacterium
TACGGCCGGCGGCGAGCGCTCGAAGAGGAGGAGCGCCGATCGGGGAATCCAACGCCTCTTCGAGGGCGCGCGCGGGGTCCGGCAGCGGGACCGCTGATCGCGCCTCCAACACCCGATACCGGAACTCGTCGGGAAGGTTCAACGTAACACCGGTCTGGCCGAAAGCTACCTCAACCTGCATACGGCCTCAAGGTAGCACAGGTGGAGTAGCGATCTGCCGGTCTGTCCGTTCGCGGTTCTCCGCCAGGGATAATGATGGGGATGGGTCTTTGTCAATCCAATCAATCTCTGCTGCTGCTGGTGGACATTCAGGAACGGCTGGCGGCCGCGATGCCCGCGGAGGCGCGTGCGATGGTGGTGCGCAACGCCGGCATGTTGGCCCGCGCCGCGGATCTGCTGGGGATTCCAGTCCTGGTGACCGAACAATATCCCCAGGGGCTCGGCTCGACGGATCCGGGGCTGAAGGCGCAGCTTCCACCGGGCGTCCAACTCATCGAGAAGACGGCGTTCTCGTGCTGCGGCGCGGCTGGCTTCGAGGACCGCTTGAGGGAGAGCGGCCGCCGCCAGATCGTGCTGGCCGGGATGGAGGCTCATGTCTGCGTGCTTCAAACGGCGCTGGAGCTCGGGGCCGCGGGCTGGCCGGTCTTTGCCGTCGGCGACGCCGTCTGCTCCCGGCGGCCGGAAAATCACCGCAACGCGATGGACCGCCTGAGCCAGAACGGAGTGACCGTGACGAACACCGAGTCGGTCTTGTTCGAGTGGCTTCGCGACGCGCGGCACGAGCACTTCAAGGCCATTTCGCGGATGGTGCGGTAGCGGCCCAGCCGGGCGGCGAGGGCGGCTGCTATTGCCCGGCGGGCGGCTGAAGCTGGGGATACGCCACGCCAAGCTGTTCCAGGTACGTTCGATAGCGCGACGGGTCGTAGCGCAGCTCGCGCAAGCGGGGCCGGAAACGGCTCATCTTCTCGCGATTGATGTCGACCGGCGGATCGGTTCCCTCGGGAATCAGCGATTTCCATTGCCGGCTGCGGGTCTGCTCCCGGAAATACTCCCGCGCGGCCGGCAGGGTCTTGCCGTCGAGGAGCAGGTCAAGAGCGGTCAAGGCGTACGCCTTGGCGCCAGCCAGGGCGCCCTGGTGCGCGATGGGCGTCGCCATGGCGAGCGCGGCGGACCAGTGGTGGCCTATCATCCCGGGCACGTTTCCGGGGTAACGTAGCACCACGGTGGGCAGGTTCCAGGACACCTCGGCGATATCGTCGGAGCCCGCGCTCTTGCCCTCGCCAGCCTCGCGCATGGGCTCGAGTTCAGTCTTGAGGCCGATCTCCTTCGCCTCGATCAGGCGCTGGCAGGACCGCGCAAACTCCTGATCCGCGGGCGACCAGGCAGGCATGCCCACCCTCTGGATGTTCGCGGTCAGCGTCTCGGCGACCGGTTTGTTGAAGTGTCCCGGCCAAGTGGCCGCCATCACGCGCTCGGTCACCGTCGTGTCGGTCATTTCGGCGGCGGCGCGGGCGATGCGGGTACCGATGGCGTGCAGCGCCTCAATGCGCTCGTAATCCCACTCGCGGAAGTAATACCAGACGCTGGCCTCCGACGGGACCACGTTCGGCTGGTTGCCGCCATGGACGATCACGTAATGGGAGCGGTGCTCCGGCCGCAAGTGTTCGCGGCGGTAGTTCCAGCCGGCGTTCATCAGTTCAACGGCGTCCAGAGCGCTGCGCCCGGACCACGGCGACCCGGCGCTGTGGGCCGACCGGCCATGGAACGTGTACATCGTCGATACCAGACCGGAGCCGCTCGGGCCGCCGTAGCCGGTCTGGAAATCCGAGGCGATGTGGCTCGAGAGCATGACGTCGACGTCGCGGAACAGGCCGGCGACCACCATGTAGGTCCGGCTGCCGATCAGCTCTTCCGCGACACCCGGATAGATCCGTAGGGTCCCGGGAATCCGGTGGCGCTGCATGATCTCCTTCACGGCCAGCGCGGCCGTGATGTTCACCGCCTGGCCGGCATTGTGGCCTTCTCCGTGACCGGGACCACCGGGGATCAACGGGTCGTGGTAGGCGACGCCGGGCCGCTGCGAGGTCTCGGGCAGGCCGTCGATGTCGGCCATGAAGCCGATCACCGGCTGGCCCTCGCCCCACTCGGCGACGAAGGCGGTGGGCAGTCCGGCAACGCCCCGCTCGACACGGAACCCCTGGCGCCCAAGCAGGTCGACGAGATAATTGGAGGATTCGACCTCCTCATAGCCCAGTTCGGCGAAGCTGAACAGGGAATCGACGATCTCTTGCACCAGCTTGCGGCGGGACTCCACCATGTCGAGCGCCTGGTTTTTCAGTTCCGCGAGCGACGGCGCCTGGGCGAATCCCGAGACGGCGATGAATCCAACAAGAACGATTCGGAGCAACATTATCCACCACCTGGAGTCCAGGAGTATACCAAGCGGGCGCGCGACGCGGTTCGGGCAGCGGCGCCTCGAACGCGGAGGATCGCGCCGGCCGGCGGGCGGAAGTTTGAATAAAAGATCTACAGTCCCCAAACTCTTAAATCGTTGTATTATGATAATGAACTGTTCCATACTGTAGAGTGCGGTATCGTCAAGATCGGACTCTGCATGCGGGGGCCTGAATGACTGTTGGAATCTTCGCCGTCGTCCTCCTCGGAATATTGACTTTTCTGATCGCCTCAGTCTGGAGGGCGGTGTACTACGCCCGCCAGCCGTTGCATCTTCGGTGGGAACTCTACCCGGTGCCGCACGAGCACCCGGAGCGGGTCGGCCATGGGGGTTCGTACTTCGAGGAGGTCGACTGGTGGACCAAGCCTTCCAAGTTCTACTGGGTGACCGAGCTGAAGTTCATGATCCCGGAGATGTTGTTCCTGAAGGGGCTGTGGGAGTTCAACCGCACCCTGTGGTTTCGCTCGTTTCCGTTTCACTTCGGCCTCTACCTTCTCATGGGTGCGGCGGGCTTGCTGGTGCTGAGCGCTCTCGTGGCCATCGTTCAGCCAGGGCTGATGCAGGGACCCGTGGAAGCGGCGCTTACGGCGCTATTCACGCTAAGCGGCGCGGCGGGCGCGGTGCTGGCGATGGCCGGGGCGCTGGGGCTTCTGCTGCGGCGGCTCCGCGATCCGGCCTTGCGGAACTACACGGCTCCGGGCGATATCTTCAACCTCGCGTTCTTCCTGGCGGCGCTCGGCACAATGACCGCTGGGTATCTGCTACGGGGTGCGGACTATCCGGGGACCCTGGCGCTGACGAAGGCGTTGTTCACGCTGGATGCCGGCGTGAGAATCCCCGGGCTGCTGGCCGCCGGTCTGGTGCTGATGTCGCTACTCGCGGCCTACATCCCGATGACCCACATGTCGCACTTTGTGGCGAAGTATTTCACCTACCATTCGATCCGGTGGGATGACATGCCGTCATCGCGGGCGGTGGACATCCAGCGGGAGTTTGCCAAGTACTTGACGTACAAACCGCATTGGTCCGCGGCGCACATTAGGGGGAACGGAACCAAGACGTGGGCGGACATCGCCACGACGAATCCTCACTCAGGGGGAGATGCGAAGTGAAGGACAACGAGCAATCCGTGAAGATCGGCGACATGTCGCGCGAAGACGGACAGCCGCTGATACATCTTGAGAACGCGCATCTGATGCCGCTGCCGTATCCGCTGGACGATCCGGCGAAGGATCAGCCGTGGCGCTCGCTTCCGGACAAGACGAGGGCGGAATTCGAGTGCGCCCTCGACGACACCGTGGCGGTGAACGTACCCAAGCCGAAGACGAAGGAGGAGGAACGCGCGCTGGTGGAGAAGTTCCTCGCCGGCCTGGACAAGCTCTTCGTCAAGGAAGACAACTGGGGCTTCCTGCAACCGCTGTTGCTGTCGATGGAGCACTGCGCGAAGTGCCAGACCTGCTCGGAGGCCTGCCATATTTACGAGGCGAGCGGGCACAGCGAGCTGTACCGGCCCACCTACCGCTCCGAGATCATGCGGCGGCTCTATTTCAAGTACGTCAAGCACGGCGGTTTCCTGGCGGCGTTCCAGCACGGCGACATCAACCTGAACTGGTCGATGGTGGCGCGCCTCATCGAACTCTCCTACCGCTGCAATCTCTGCCGCCGGTGCGCCCAGACCTGCCCCATCGGCGTGGACAACGGTTTGATCGCCCACGAGCTGAGAAAGCTGTTCAGCCAGGAGATGGGCATCGCGGCCAAGGAGATCCACGACAACGGCTCGATGCTCCAGCTCAAAGTGGGCTCGTCCACCGGGATGAACGCGGTGGTGGTGAAGGACAACCTTGAGTTCATCGACGAGGACATGACCGAGAAGACCGGCATCAAGGTGGAAACGCCTTGGGACGTCGAAGGCGCCGACGTCCTGCTGATCCACAACGCGGGTGAGATACTGGCCTGGCCGGAGAATCCCGGCGCGTTCGCCATCATCCTGACGGCGGCGGGCATCAAGTGGACGCTGTCGAGCGAGCTGGCCGGCTACGATTCGATCAACTACGGTCTTTGGTACGACGACGCGCAGTTCGCCCGCGTGGCGCTGAAACACGCCGAAGCGGCGCGGAAACTCGGCGTGAAGAAGATCGTGCTCGGCGAGTGCGGCCACGCGCACAAGGCCCTGTCAGTGATCGCCGACCGCGTCCTGCTGGGGGAATCGAACATTCCGCGCGAATCCTCCATGACGCTGCTGCACGACATCGTCATGAACGGGAAGCTCAAGCTCGACCCCTCCCGCAACGATTTCCCGGTGACCCTCCACGACCCCTGCAACCTGGTGCGGTTGATGGGCGTGGTGAACCCGCAGCGGGAAATCCTCGCCCGGATCGCCCCGCAGTTCCGGGAAATGCACCCGCACGGAGTGGACAACTACTGCTGCGGCGGCGGCTCGGGCTTCGCCATCATGAGCGGCAACAACTTCGAGGACTGGCGGTTTCATGTCTCGGGGCGCAAGAAGCTCGAACAGATCCTCAACGCTTTCTCCGACTGCGTGGACGACCCGAACGTCAACAAGTACATCTGCGCGCCGTGCTCGAACTGCAAGGGCCAGTTCCGCGACCTGATCAAGTATTACGACCTGTGGAACAAGTACCGGATCGGCTACGGCGGCCTGGTCGAGCTGATCGTCAATGCGATGGTGGACATCCAGCCGGGCTTCATCGACTGGGAGTGGCACTGAGCCTTCCCCATAGATGAGAATCGAGCTGCGCCATATGATGGAGGCGGCCGGGCCGGCGCGCCGCCTGGCGCTGCAACCATCGATCCCGACTTCGCCAAGGATGTGGACGCTGCCATCGCGGCTCATCGGGGGGCCCTGGAGCCGCAGAGCGGAGGCGGGCTTCGGCCTGTCACCGAGAGAGCCCTGGTCTGAACTCGCACCGGAAGGTGTGACAAATCGACTCGTCTACGGCCGCCAACCGCTGAAGACTGGCGACAAATTTGCGGCACAACTTGCGACATTCTGGAGACACATCTTGCGACAATGATCCCTCCAGTCGTGGTGAGTTCCGGATCAACTCCGATAGCCGCCGTACTTCCATATTCATGACATGGTTGGCTGTATGACAAGGAAGACGACGCTGAATATCGACAGCGAGGTGATGCGGCGTCTCAAACAGGAGGCGGCACGTCGCGGAACAACGATATCAGCGCTCGTTGAGTCGGCGCTTCGTCCTCACCTGGATGCGGACAGGCCAGCGCGAACGCTCCCGCCGCTGCCTTCGTTTGACAGCGGTGGGCATCTGGTCAATGTCGACGATCGGGATGCGCTCTATCGCGCGATGGAACGGCGATAGCGGTGTTCGTCGTCGACACGAACATCCTGGTCCATGCCGCTGACTCGGCTTCGCCGTTTCACGACCCTTGCCGGAAGAAGCTGGAAACCTGGCCGTGGGCCTACTCCGGCATCACGCCGTTCGTCCAGCGGTCGGTGCGGAAGGGTGACGCGGGCAGTCCCGCGGCGTTGCGCAGGGTGTTGACGGGATCGTCCGCCCAACCGTAGCGGGCGGCCTCGGGCTCGGGCACGGCGGGACTGGTGAGCACCACCGTAGGACCGTCGATCCTCGCTTCGGCGGGGTGAAAGATGCGGTCGGGGCCGGAGATCACAAAGCCCTCGAGCGAGCCGCCGCCGGTTTTCAGTCCGCCGCCCACATGGTCGAACCACAGGCGGAGCGTGGCGCCTTCCCGGGTCAACTGGCGGAACACCGGTCCGGAGAAGACCGTTTTCCTTCCGTACACTTCGGAGAGCGCCCACAGGGCAAGCCGCTTGCCCACGTCCTGCTTGTTCCGCGGGTGGATGTCGTCCGGGTTGCCGATGTCGGTGGTCACAGCCATGCCCGTGCGGCGCAGAGACAGCGTCTCGGTCTGTGACTCACGGAGCATGGGCCAGTCGCTGTTGGCGCCGGTCTTGAAGTTGGCAAGCTGAACGAAGGCGAAGGGGAAGTCGCCCTGGCGCCAGCGGGCGCGCCAGTCCTGGATCATCGCGGCGAATAGCCGGCGGTAGAGGAAAGCCTGGTCGGCGCCCGCGTTCGATTCGCCCTGGTACCAGATAGCGCCACGGATGTTGAAGCCGGTCAGGGGGGCGATCATGGCGTTGTACAGGGCCGCCGGGGCGTGTTGATGTTCCGGGCCGCGGGGCGGCTGCGGGCGCCGAGGCGGCTGCTGCCCGGCGGATTGCGCCGCCGCGGCCTTAGTCTCCCATTCCTTGAGGGCCCGCCCGTAGCGGATCTGCTCCGCCGGGTAGCCCTCGATCACTTTGTCCCAGCGCTGGAGGTAGAAATCGAGTGCGGGATCGGCGCGCAGGGCCTCCGTGCTCGTCCAGGCCTCCGCCGGCGTTCCGCCCCAGGCGGATTGGACGATGCCGATCGGGACGGCGAGCTCCGTGTGAAGCTGCCGCCCGAAGAAATAACCGACGGCCGAGAATTGGCCGACTGACTCCGGGCTGCAATGCCTCCATTCGCCCTCGACGTCATCCTGGGGGCTGGCGGCCGTGGTCAACTTCACCTGAAACAACCGCATGCGGGGATGCTTCGCGCCGGCAATCTCCTGTTCGGAATTGTTGGAGTTCTCCACGCGCCACTGCATGTTGGACTGGCCGGAAGCGACCCAGACTTCACCGACCAGAACGTCGCGGATGGTGAGGCTGTTGTCCCCTTCGATTCGCAGATCGTCCGGACCGCCGGCCGGCATCGGCGGCAGGTATGCTTCCCAACGGCCGGAAGCGCCGGTCCTCACGCTGACCGTCTGGGCCCGGAACTTCACGGTGACCGACTCGCCGGGGTTTGCCTTGCCCCAGATGCGAACCGGCACGTCGCGCTGGAGCATCATGTGGTCGGAGATCAGACGGGGCAGGGTGACGGCCGCGGTAACGGGCGCGGCGACGAGGAGAATCAGGATCGGAGTTGTTCTGCGCATGGTTGTTTCCGGCGATGCGCCCCGCGCCGGCGGGCGGCCTTCAGCGCGGACCGGCCGGGCGCCGGTATCAACAGATACCACAAACAGCGGTCTGGGCGTGCGGCGCTTGATAAGATCGTGGTTCATGAAGCATGCACTCCTCCTGCTTTTGGCCGCCGGCCTGCCGGCCGCAGCGCCCGCCCAGCACCCGTCCGCCAGCCTGTCGAACGGTTCGATCGAGGCCAAAGTGTACCTGCCCGACGCCGAGCGCGGCTACTATCGCGGTACCCGGTTCGACTGGTCCGGCGTCATCTACAGCCTGACGTTTCAGGGACACGAGTACTTCGGCGAGTGGCAGAAATCCGACGATCCGTATCTGCACGACCGCATCACCGGGCCGGTGGAGGAGTATCGCACGGACAACAAGGGCCTGGGATACAACGAGGCGCCGGCGGGCGGAACGTTCCTGCGCATCGGCGTTGGAGTGTGCGAGAAGCCCGACGAGCAGGATTACCGGTGGCGTCATTCGTACAAGGTCGTCGACCCGGGGAAGTGGACCGTCCGGCGGGACGGCAACTGGATTGAGTTCACGCAGGAGGTGACGGACAGCCGCTCCGGCTATGGCTACCGGTACACCAAGCGGCTGGCGCTGACGCCGGGCCGGCCGGAGCTTCTGGTCGAGCATACGCTGACCAACACGGGAGCCAGGCGGATTGAGTCCAGCGTCTACAACCACAACTTCTTCGTCATCGACGGGCAGCCCACCGGTCCCGACTTCGTCGTGCGCTTCCCGTGTGAGTTGCGGGCGGACCGCGATATGCGAGGCATCGCCGCAGTGCAGGGCCGCCAGGTGGTCTATTTCAAAGAAGTGCCGGCGGGCGAATCCGTCATCACGCTGCTGGAAGGTTACGGACCCACGGCCGCCGATCACCGCTTTGAGATCGAGAACCGAAAGACGAAGGCGGGCGTGCGCATGACGGCGGACCGGCCGCTGGCGAGGCTCCAGTTCTGGTCGCCGCGGACGACGTTGTGTCCGGAGCCCTATATCGATTTACGGGTTGCCCCCGGGGCCTCCGAGAGCTGGCGCCTGCGCTACGAGTTCTACACGCTCGAGTAGGCCGGGCGTCAGCCCCCGTGAACCGCCGGTTCGGCCCCGCGCCGCTCTTCAAAGAACTGCTGGATAAGCCGCGTGCATTCGGCCGCCAGAACACCTTCGACGACCTCGACGCGGTGATTCAGCAGATCCGAGTCGGCCAGGCGGAACTTGCTGCGGACGCCGCCGAAACGGAGATCCCGGGCGCCGAAGACGAGGCGCTCCACGCGCGCCTGGACGAGGGCGCCGGCGCACATCACGCAGGGCTCGAGCGTGACATAGAGCGTGCTGCCCGGGAGGCGATAGTTGCCGGCGGCCCGGGCCGCCTCGCGGATGGCCTGCATTTCGGCGTGCGCGGTGGGATCGCAAGCTTCGATGGGCGCATTGCGCCCGCGTCCGGCGATTCGTTCCCCGATCACCAAAACGGCGCCGACGGGAACCTCGCCGGCCCGCCGCGCTTGCGACGCCAGATCGAGCGCGACGCGCATGAACGGCTCGTCGGCCGGCCTCGATGACGGATTCATGAATCCCTCCAACCGGGCTGAAATACTGAACACGGCGCCTCCGGACGGCGTCTTACAATGGGGGGAGCCGTGTTTCGATACCTTCCGCTGATCCTCAAGAACAGTCTGCGCAGCAAGCGCCGAAGCATTCTGACTATTCTCAGTATCGCCGCTTCGCTGTGTCTGCTGGGCGTGCTGGGCGCCTTCTATCACATGTTTTTTCTGAGCGAGGCCACCGAGCAGCAGGCTCTCCGGCTGGTGGTGCGCAACAAGGTGTCGCTCGCGCGGCCGGTTCCCCTGTCGTATGAGCAGAAGATCCGGCAAGTTCCCGGCGTCGAGGAAGTAATGATTTTCCAGTGGTTCGGCGGGACCTATAAGGATGCGCGCGACCCGAACAACTTCTTCCCGCGTTTTGGCGTGTCCGCGGACAGAGTGTTTACGGTGTACCCCGAGTACGTGACGCCCGAAGACCAGAAGAAAGCCTTCCTCGCGGAGCGGACGGCGGCCTTGGTGGGCAGAAAGCTCGCCGACCGGATGGGGTTCCGAATCGGCGACCGCGTGATGATCGAGGGCGACATCTTCCCCGTCAAGCTGGAGTTCACGGTCCGCGCGTTCTACGATTCGGCGCGCGACAACGAGAACTTCATCTTCCACAACGAGTACTTGCGCGAGTCCATGAAGGGGTCGGGTTGGGGTGACTGGGTGGGCACCTATGTGATCCGGGCTGACGAAGCCGCGTCGGTGCCGCGGATCGCGGCCGCGGTGGACGACATGTTCCGCAACTCGACGGCCCAGACCAAGACGGAGTCGGAGAAGCAGTTCGAGCTCAGCTTCCTGGCCTTTCTCGGCAACGTGAAGCTGTTCCTGTTGAGCATCTGCGGCGCCGTGACGTTCACGATCCTGCTGGTGTCGGGCAACACGATGGCGATGTCGGTCCGCGAGCGCGTCCGGGAGGTCGGCATCCTGAAGACCCTCGGATTCCGCCGGGGAACGATTCTGGGGATTATCGTCGGCGAGGCGGTGGTGATTGCGCTCCTTGGCGGTGTCCTGGGTCTGTTGCTGGCGGCGGGCCTCTGCAGCCTCATGCGAAGCATGCCCAGCACGTTCGCGGACATGAGCCGCGTGATGATGCCCGCATCGATCTGGAGCATCGCGCTGACGGTGGCGGCGATGATCGGGATTGTCAGCTCCGTGGTGCCGGCGTGGAACGCGGCCAAGCTATCGATTGTCGAGGCGCTGCGGTTCACCGATTGAGGAAGGCGCATATGGCCATTCCGATTTCTTACAACATCCGGAACCTGGTACAGAGGAAAACGACCACCGTCATGACGGCGCTGGGCATCGCGCTGACGGTGGCGGTGCTGCTGGCCGTCCTGGCGCTGGTCGAGGGCCTGCGGTCGTCCCTGGCGGCCACGGGCGACCCGCTGCACGTGCTGGTGATGCGGAAGGGCGCTACGTCGGAGCTGACCAGCCTGATGACGCGGCCGTGGTTTCAGGATTTGAAGCTGCGTCCCGGCGTCGCGCGCAATGCCGGGGGTGAATCGATGGCGTCGCTCGAAATGGTGACCGTGGTGGCGCTGGAAGGGCCGGAGGCGCCCGCGGGAATGAATGTCACGGTGCGCGGCATCACGCCGGTCGGGGTCGCCATGCGGACGGATGCGCGGATTGTCGCGGGACGGATGTTTGAGACGGGTCAGCGGGAGCTGGTGGTGGGGAAATCGGTGGCCGATCGCTATCCCGGGGCCGGGCTTGGGCGAACGATCAACTTCGGCCGCGGGGACTGGACGGTGGTCGGGATCATGGATGCCGGCCGGTCGGCCGCCAACAGCGAGATCTTCGCCGATCTGAACCAGATCGCCGCGGACCAGGACCGCAGCGAGGGTTTGAGCTCGGCGCTGCTGCGCGCCGCGGACGAAGCCGGAGTCCAGGCGCTGATCAACGAAATCGAGAACGACCCGCGGCTCAACGTGACGGCGATGACCGAGCGCCAATACTACGCCCAACAGCAGAGCTCGGCCGCGCCGATCCTCGCCATGGGGACCTTCGTCTCGATCATCATGGCGGTGGGGAGCTGTTTTGCCGCCATGAACACGATGTACGCCGCGGTGGCCCGCCGCTCGGCGGAGATCGGCACGCTGCGCGTGCTGGGCTTCTCGCGCGCGGGTGTCCTGACCAGCTTCACGCTGGAGGCTCTCCTGCTGTCGGCGCTGGGCGGGGTGTTGGGGTTGTTGCTGGTGCTGCCGCTGACGAACATCACCACCGGCATCGGCAGCTTCGTCACCTTCAGCGAGATATCGTTCAACTTCCGGGTTACTCCCACGATCGCGGTCGCGGGGATTCTATTCTCCATGCTGTTGGGGCTCCTGGGAGGCCTTTTCCCGGCGGCGTCGGCGGCCCGCAAGGAGATTCTGACCGCGCTCCGGCAGGCCTGAACGGAAAGCCGGATCTATAAGGATGTCTTCCGATCTCAGCAAGCTGCGCATCGACAAAGCGCGAAAGACACAAGCCGAACCGTCCCGATGGGCGGTGCGATGGATTGTCACCGGGGTCGCGATCCTCGCGCTCCTCGGTGCGGGCAACTTCGTCTACAGCCGGCTGAGCGCGGCCACTGAGGTGGAGCTGCAACGGGTGTCGGTGGCGCGCTCGGCGGCCGCGGCGCCGGGGCGCCGGGTGATTCTGAACGCCACCGGCTACATCATCGCCGCGCACAAGATCGAGTTGGCCTCGAAAGTGGTGGGACGCGTGGCCTGGATCGGCGTGGATAAGGGCGACCGGGTGCGGGCGGGTCAGGAGATCGTCCGGCTGGAGGACGACGAGTACCGAGCGCAGCTCCAGCAGGCGCAGGGCCGGCTGCTTTCGTTGCAGGCCCGCCTCCAGGAGCTTCAGACCGGATCGCGTCCGGAGGAGATCGCCGTCGCCAGGGCCAACTTCGAACAGGCCAAGGCGGACCTGGAAAACGCTCGCATCAACCTGGAGCGCGTGCGCCGGCTGGCGGCCGAGCGGGTTCTTTCCGACCAGGCGCTCGACGACGCCCAGGCGCAGCACGATTCCCAAGCGGCGCGCGTCCGGTCGCTCGAACGTACCTTCGAGCTGGTGCGGATCGGGCCCCGCCAGGAGCAGATCGACGCGGTCAAGGGGCAGATCGAGGAGGCCAGGGGCCAGGTGGCGTTCTTTGAGACCCAGTTGCGAAACACGATCATTCGCGCTCCGGTCAACGGCACGATTCTCGAGCGCGAGGTCGAGATCGGCGAGTACGTCACCACCAGCTTCGTCGGCGAGCGGGGCGCCAAGGGTTACGTGGTAAGTCTGGCCGACCTGAACGATCTCCAGGTGGAGCTGGACATCAACCAGAACGATTTCGCGAAGCTGGGCCCCCGCCAGCGCGGCATCGTCACCACCGACGCCTATCCGGATCGCGAGTACGAAGGCATCATCGAAGAGATCTCTCCCGAAGCGAACCGGCAGAAGGCCACGGTTCAGGTGAAGGTGCAGATTCTCCAGCCCGATGACTATCTTCGTCCGGAGATGAACGCCAGCGTCGCTTTTTATGATGAGGGTGAGGCTGCTTCCGCCGGGTCAGCCGCCGCGGTGTCGCCGGTAATCTTCGTGCCGCCTTCGGCGGTTCGCGAGAACGCCGTGTTTGTCTATTTCGACGGCCGGGCGGTGCGCCGGCCCGTGACGACCGGAGGCATCAGCGTGCAGGGAATGCGGATCGAAAGCGGTCTCGCCGGGGGGGAGGATCTTATCCTCAACCCGCCGGCCGGCCTCAAAGACGGCGACCGGGTGCGCCCGCGCCAAGGATAAACCCCATGACCGAACCGGTGATTCAGACCAGACGACTGACCAAGGAGTTCCTCCGCGACAGCTTTCACGTCGTGGCGCTGAAAGACGTCGACATTGAAGTTCACGCCGGCGAGTTCATCGCCCTGATGGGGCCGTCGGGCTCCGGCAAGTCGACCCTGCTGCACCTGATCGCGGCGATGGACCGGCCGACGTCGGGCGCCATCCGCGCCGTGGGCCAGGACTTGGCGGGGCTTGACGATAACGCCATTGCCCGGTGGCGCAACACGCACATCGGGTTCGTATTCCAGAGCTTCAACCTGATACCGGTGCTGAGCGCGATCGAGAATGTCGAGCTGCCCCTGAAGCTGACCAAGCTGAAGAAAGCCGAGCGCCTGGATCATGCGAAGCATGCCCTGGAGCTGGTCGGACTGGGCGACCGGCTGGACCACACTCCGCGCCAACTCTCCGGAGGTCAGGAGCAGCGGGTGGCGATCGCCCGCGCGATCGTCACGGACCCCGACCTCATCCTGGCCGACGAGCCTACCGGCAACCTCGACGCCGCCTCGGCGCAGGAAGTGCTGACCCTGCTGGCCCGGCTGAACCGCGAATTCGGCAAGACCGTGGTGATGGTGACGCACGACCCTCACGCCGCCCACTTCGCCGGGAAGATCCGATACCTCGAAAAGGGCGCGCTGCTGCCGGAAGGCGAAGTGCCCGAGGACTGGAAAGCGCCCGCGAAGCCCGCCTGACGGCGCGCCGGGACGGTCAGGATTTCGCGCCGAGAGCCAACTTCGGTGTGAGATACCAGCGAAGGACACCCCGGGGCTGAAGACCCATCTGCTCCAATTCCAGGTGGACGATGGCGCCTTTCTTGAAATCGATGAGGAGCGCGGGGACGCCGAGCAGGAACGCCGTGAGGTAGCCGAGCAGAGGCTCGTGGCCGGAAAGCAGGATGCGCTCGGACGACTTGAACGCCCGGATCTCCTCCCACACCTCCGCCGGACCGCAGCCGGGACGCAGGGCGTCGGAGCGGATCAGCTCTCCCCGGTAGGCCAGCTCCTTCGCGGCGACTTGAGCGGTTTCCAGGGCGCGGCGGTAAGGGCTCGAGAGGATGATGGTGGGGTCCATGCCGGCTGCCTGCGCGACGCGAAGCACAGCGCGGAGCTTCTTCTTTCCCTCGGACAGCAAGGCCCGGTCGGCGTCGCTCATTCCGGGTTGTCCTACCTCGGCAAGCCCGTGCCGGAGAATGTAGATCTGCATAGAGCGGCATTCCACCGCGCCTCGCGGACCGCCGGTGGCTGGTGGAAACTTCATTCTGTCATACTGTGGATCTTTGACTCGATCCAATCCATCGGAGGGGCGGCCTTGGCAAGAGCACCTCTCCCGCGGAGCGTTCTATTGCGGGTTCGCCGCGGTGGCGGCGTCGCTGGCCTCGATCGCCGCCAGTCAGATCCTGCTAGGTCTGGCCCTGGCGGCTCTGCTGGCGGCGCGCCGCGATTGGCGCTTCCCGCCCGTGGCGCTGCCCCTCGCCCTGTTCGTCGCGGCGACGCTGGCGGCGGCAGCGCTGTCACCTGACCCGGCCGCCTCCCTGCCCCAGGTCCGCAAGCTCTACGTCCTGACGACGCTGTTCGTGGTCTACAGCGGCTTTCGCGGCGCCGGGCCGGTCAGCCGGCTGGTCACGGTGGTGGCCATGGTGGGAGCGGCTTCGGCCGCCTGGGGGCTCACGCAGTTCGCGGAGAAGTGGATGGAAGCCCGCGAGCTGGGCGTCCCGTTCTATACGCACTACGTCGGCCGGCGGATGACGGGCTTCATGTCGCACTGGCAGACGATGGGCGGCGGGCTGATGCTGGTGTTTCTCCTGTGGTCGGCGCGGCTGCTGTTGGGCGGCTGGAAGTCGAGAGGGCAGCGGTTGGCGGGAGCCGCGGCGGCCGCCTTGATCGGCGCGGCCATCGTGCTGGGCTTTACACGCAACGTCTGGCTCGGCTCGTTTGCGGGTGGCCTGTACCTGCTCTGGCACTGGAATCGAAGAGTGATCTGGGCCGTGCCGGTGGCGGCGGTGCTCGTCGTTGCCGCCGGCCCCGAGGCGCTCCGGTCGCGGGTCTTCTCGTTGTTTCAGCCTCACGGGGAGGTTGACTCGAACCAGCACCGGATCGTGACGTATCGGACGGGGATGCGGATGATCCGGGCGCATCCGCTCTTCGGGGTGGGCCCGGATCAGGTGGACAGCCGGTTCGAGGAGTTCGTTCCGCCGGACGTCCCGCGCCCCCTGCCCGAGGGCTGGTACGGCCACCTGCATAACGTATATCTCCAGTACGCGGCCGAGCGAGGCATTCCCGCGCTGGGGTGTTTCCTGTGGTTTGTGGCCATCGTGATGCGCGATCTGCTCCGCAGCCGCCGGCTGCACTGGTATCTGGACGCGGCCGCCGCCGCGGTGCTGGCGATTCTGGTATCCGGGTTTTTCGAGATGAACCTGGGGGATTCCGAAGTGCTGATGCTCTTCCTCGCCGTGATCGCGGCAGCCTATTCGATTCGCGATGCGGTCCGGGACCGCGTTGAGCCGGAGGGCGGTCATGGGTGATTCGCTCGCGGAAAAGGAAGTGATCCTGGCCGGCGGCTCCGGGGGTCTTGGTTCGGCCACGGCCGGGCTGCTGGCGGCCGAGGGCGCGCGGCTGGTGGTGAGTTATCTCCGGGACGCGGCCCGGGCCAGCCGCTGGCGGAACGAAGCCACGGTGCTCCAGGCGGACATACGGCGGCCCGAGGACCGGGCGAAGTTACTGGATGCCGCGCCGGATCTCTATGGCCTGGTGGTGTTCAGCGGCATTCCGGCCCGGGTTTCCGGCCCGGCGGATCTGGAGCGCGCGATGACCGCCTCCTGCGAAGCGAACTTTCTCGGCCCGATTCTGCTGGCGCGTGAGGCGGCGGGGCGCATGGAGGCGTCCGGTACGCCGGGCGCCATCGTTCTACTCTCCACCATGCAGGCCGCGGCACTGTTTCCGGGCTCGACCGCCTATGCGGCGCCCAAGGCCGCGCTCGCGCACGCAGCGCGGATTCTCGCCAAGGAATGCCGGGGCCGGGTTAACATTCGGGTCAACGTCATTCATCCCGGGGTGAATGCGGCCGGCATGGCGGAGGCGTCGATCGCTTCCGGGAAGTACCAGCGCTACCTCGACGATGGAATGATTCCCCGCTATGGCCGCGCCGCCGACGTCGCGCGGGCCGTGCGGTTCTTCCTCGAGCCGGACAACTACATCACCGGCCAGGCGCTGACCGTGGACGGCGGATTGACGCTGTAGCCGGGAACATCGCGGCCGCGGCGAATCTACGCTTCCTGAATTGTCACCGTTTCGATGACGTCGCCCTGACGGATGGAGTCGACGATTTCCTGGCCCTGGGTGACCTGGCCGAAGACCACGTGCTTGCCGTCCAGCCAGTCGGTCACGATGTGGGTGATGAAGAACTGGCTTCCATTCGTGTTGGGTCCGGCGTTCGCCATGGACAGTGAGCCTCTCTTGTGCTTGAGCCAGGAGCCGCCGATGGAAAGTGGTTCCATCATAGAAGCCGTCGCGCGCCAGGAACACGAAGTTGTTGACGGTCCGCGGAGCGTTCTTCGGGTAGAGTTCGCAGATGATGGCCCCGCGGGCCGTGGCGAACGTCGCCGAATAGCTCTTTTGCGGATCGATCACCTGGGGCGGCGGAGCCGCGTACTGTTTGGGCATAGTCTTCCAGTCTAACGCGAAGGCGGAGGCAGGCCG
>CAYRPT010000013.1:0-16512 GCA_964425895.1 uncultured Solibacteraceae bacterium
CATGATGTCCAGTAGAATCAGGTCCGGACGCTCGCGTAGGCACAACTCGATCGCCTTCTTGCCCGTCTGCGTTCCCACCAGAACAAACCCTTCCTGTTCCAGGTTGTACTTGAGCAACGAGAACAGGTCGGCGTCGTCTTCGACCAGGGCGATCTTCTTCTTCATATATGTGAAATCTACATTGACCCTAACTCATAAATGATTTCAATAGAATTACGAAACAGTTAACTCCCCTTGAACCTCCGCCTCTTCCGACAATCCCAGATCCTGAACCGGCACCGTAAACGAGAACGTCGACCCTGCTCCGGGCGTGCTGTTGACGGAAACCTGTCCGCCCATCGCCCGCGCCAGATGCTTCACGATTGCCAGTCCCAAGCCGGTTCCGCCCATCTCCCGCGACCGGGCCTTGTCCACCCGGTAGAAGCGCTCGAACAAACGCGGAAGATCCTCCGCGGGAATGCCTTGGCCGCTATCATGGACCGAGATCTCGACGAACTCACTTTCCCCCGGCCTGCCCGGCGGCAACAGACGCGCAGATACGCTCACGCGCCCGCCTTCAGGGGTGTACTTGACGGCGTTGTCGAGGAGGTTGCTCACCGCTTGATGGACGGCTTCCGAATCGCAGAAGGCCTGGGTGCCGTCCGGGGCCGGATGGAACTCCAGTCGGATGTTCTTACGGTCCGCCAAGGGCTGGAGAGAGTCCACGCAGTCACGGAGGATCTGGTTGATGTAGTACGACGCAAGCTGGAACCGCTGCAATTTCAGCTCCACCCGCGAGAGGGTCACAGGTCTTTAGTCAAATTGCCGAGACGCTCCGCATTGGCCCGAATGATGTTGAGGAATCGGACGTTGTGCTCTGGATCCTCGATGGCGCCGTTCAGCAGCGTTTCGGTATAGCCCTGGATCGACGCGAGCGGCGTGCGCAGCTCGTGCGAGACGTTGATCACGAAATCCTTCCGGATCTGCTCGAGGCGCTCGAGCTCGGCGTGCTCGCGCTTGAGCTCGTCGAAGGTCGCTTCGAGCTTCTCCGCGGTCTCGTCCAGCTTGCGCGCCAGCAGCGTGATTTCGTCGCGGCCCTCCCAACGCAGACGCCTGCGGAATCCTCCATCAGCCAGTTGCCCGGCAAACTCGATGATCGCCCCCAGCTTCGCCGACACCGATCGAGCGAAGAACGCTGCCACCAGCATCGCGGGAAGAAACGCATACAGCATCGAGCGAAACGTCTCCGTCCGGATGGCCGTAATCTGCTCCTGGATGTCGGCCAGCGGCACCGCCACCCGCAATGCTCCGGCCTCGATGGGAATCGCCACGTAGTAGGAGGTGATTCCGACGGTCGGACTCACCCGCCGGCTGGTTCCCGTTTGTCCCTTCAAGGCGGCGGCGATCTCCGGCCTCTCCGCGTGATTCTCCATTGCGGCCGGGTCGGCCTCCGAGTCGGCCAGAACGACGCCGTCGCGGCCTACCACGGTAATCCGGAGACCGGCGGCGCGCCCCAAGCCTACGTAGCGGTCGTGAGGTAAGTCAGCGAAGCCCTGGCTTGATAGCTCGGCCAGCGTTTGCGCCCTTTCCAGGAGGTCCCGGTGGCGCTCCTCGAGATAGGTCTTCTCCGCCAGTTTCGTCACCAGAACGTCGAGCGCGGCCAGCGCGACAATGAGGACACACAGCACGCCCACGATCAGCTTGACAAAGATCCGTGCGGTCAACCTGCCTCCGGTGACGGGGGAAAACTCCGGTCTCTTCATTCTAGGACAAGGGCGCCGCGTCCGCCCGGCGCTGACCGGCCGGCGCCGCCCCTGGATCTCTCCACATCGCAACAGAACGCCATGACGCGCTAGGCTCGCCCGCTCCCATTGCTATCATTCAAACCATGAACGCCCGCTTACGATCGGCTTTCATTTGTGTGCTTTCGAGCGTGCCCGGCCCCGCGGCCGATCACTACTTGTTGATTTCCAAGGCGGAGTTCGCCGAGGTGCGGCGGAAGGCGGAAACGCTGGAATGGGCCCGCGCCATCCGTGACGACCTGATCGACCGCGCCGGGCGGGCTCTGTCGCGCCCCCTCGACTTCCCGGCCCGCGGCGGGCAGTGGCCCCACTGGTATTCCTGCCCACGCGACGGGGTCCGGCTGAAGACGCTCGCTCCCACGCGCCACCAATGCCCGAAGTGCGGCGAGATCTACTCCGGCGACCCCTACGATGCCGTGGTGCTTTACGGTGTCCACATGGGGCTTTCCCGCGGCGCCCGGGACCTCGCCCTGGCCTACCGGTTCACCGGGAAAACCGAATACCGCGACCGCGCCGCCGCCATCCTCGACGGCTACGCCGCCCGCTACGCCTCCTATCCCATCCATGCCAAGCGGCCCGAGGAGACGCGCGGCGGCGCCCGCGTGATGGCCCAGACGCTGGACGAGAGCGTCTGGCTGATCCCCCTGGCCTTCGCCTATGGCCTCACCCGTGACGACCTGCCCCCCGATCTCCGGGAGCGCGTCGAAAGAAACCTGTTTCTGCCCGCCGCCGAGGTGATTGGCGATCACCAACTCGGTACCCACAACATCCAGTGCTGGAAGAACTCCGCGGTCGGTCTGGCGGGTTTCGTCACCGGCAATGCCGAGTTGATCCGGGATGCGATCGACCATCCACAACGGGGGTTCCGGGCCCAGATCGACCGCGGCGTTACCGGCGACGGGCTCTGGTACGAAGGCTCGATCGGCTATCACCAGTACACGATGAGCGCCTTATGGCCGCTGGCGGAAGCGGCGCGGAATCACGGGGTCGACCTGTACACGGATCGCTACCGGTCGGTCTACGACGCACCCATCGAGCTCGCGCTCCCGAACGGCGACGCTCCCGGCTTCAACGACAACGCCGGGGGCAACCTGTACGCCATGGGGCCCCTGTATGAGCTGGCCTACACGCGCTGGAGCCGCCGCGAGTATGGCCGGCTCGCCGCACGAGGAAAGCGCGACAGCCTCGAAGCGCTGCTCTATGGCGCGCCCGATCTGCCCTCCGGTCCGGTGACGCCCGAGCGCAGCAGCTATCTGCCGGACGCGGGCTTCGCTGTCCTGCGCTCCCCGGCGATGAGCGTGGCCGTGCGCTTCGGCCGCCACGGCGGCGGGCACGGTCACCCCGACAAGCTCAACATCGTTACCTTCGGCGCCGGCCGGCAGGGCGGGCTCGATCCCGGATCGATCAACTACGGCGTTCCCTTGCACCACGAGTGGTACCGCTCCACCATCGCCCACAACACCGTCGCGGTCGACGGCCGCCCGCAGGAGAGCGTGGACGGCAAGGTCCTCGAATGGTCTTCGAGTGGCGGGCGAACTACGCTGGCGGCGGAAGCGGCCACCTACCCGGGCGTGGCCCTGAAACGCTCCTTGCGACTCGACGCGCGGCGCCTCGAAGACCTTTTCGACGTTCAGTCGGAATCCGAGCACACCTACGACTGGGCGTTTCACGTCCCCGGCCGCGTGTCCGTTAACCTGGAGCTGACGCCGGCGGAGGGCTCTCTCGGGGCCGATCACGGCTACCAGCACATCCGGCTCACTGGCCGGGCGATGACCGAGGAATCCTTCACCATCCGGTGGACCTACCCGGACGGCGGGCTTTACTCCATCCGGATGGCTGGAGCGCCGCGCACCGAGGTCTTCCTGGGCGAGGGGCCGGGGCGAGACCCGGCGGAGAGGGTCCCCCTGGTCGTAGTGCGCCGGCACGGCCGCAACGCATCCTTTCGCGCGGAGCATACGGTGAAGGGCGCGCCTGAACACCGGCGTCGAGACTTAATCCAAAGGGATGCCGGCCCCGAACGGCGCGGTTAGCCACCGGACCCAGTGTGATTCCTATCCCTCCCGCGCCGGCCGCGCGGAGGCGCCGCGTCGCCGCGGTACGGGAAGATACACGTGTTCGCGGGTCAGGGGGCGGGGAGCCCCGCGGTGGGCGAACAGGATCTGATAGACGCTGCTGACCCCCTCCTCAAAGCTCACCGACGAGGCCGCCAGCCAGATGAGCCACGCCCGGAACACCGGCTCGCTCACCACCCGAAGCGCCGCTTCCCGGTTCGCGGCCAAGCGCTGTTGCCAAAGCCAGCAGGTAAGCGCGTAGTGCGGCCGAAGGTTTTCTACGTCCACTACCTCGAAGCCGGCGTCCTCGGCCGCTCGGATCATTTCATAAAGGTGGATCAACTGCCCGCCGGGAAAGATCTGACGCCGCAAGAACAAACTCGCGGCGTCGTCCCGGACGCCCTGCGGGCGCGCGATGGAATGGTGCAGATACATGCCGTGCGGCTCCAGCAACGACGCGACATGGCGAAAATACAGCGGGGCGCGCCGCCGCCCCACGTGCTCGAACATTCCCAGCGAAGCGATCTTGTCGTAGCGACCGGCCAGCGCCCGATAGTCGCATTCGAGGACTCGCGCGAGGCCTTCAAGCCGCCCGGAGGCGTAGGAAAACTGCGCCTGGCTGAGCGTGCAACCCGCGGCGTCTACGCCATACTCCGCGGCGGCGTGCTCGACCAGCGAGCCCCACCCACACCCTACGTCCAGGAACCGCTCACCAGGCTCCAGGGCCAGCTTGCGGCACACATGGTCCAACTTGGCTTCCTGGGCGGCCTCCAGGGAAATATCGGGAGAGCGGAAATAGCCGCAGGAGTACACCAGGCGCGGGTCGAGGAACAACCGGTAGAACTCATTCGAACGGTCGTAGTGGAAGCGAATAGCCCGAGGTGCCCCCGCCCGGCCGTACTGAACGCTCTCCATCGCGGCGGCGCACCGCGCAATCACACCGTACAACCACTTCCGTAAGCGGCTGCGAGGCTCCCACCCGCGCCAGCGGATCGCGGCCGCCAGATCACCCTCCACGTCGAAGTCACGACGCACAAACGCGAGGGCGGCCGAATACGCATCGGCTGAGAGCAAGTGCTCGAGGGCATCCACGTTGGGCACGCGGAGCGTGAAGCGCGGAAGACCCTCCCCGTAGCGTCGCTCACTGCCGTCTCCGAAGACAGCCCTCCACGCCGCCGGAGCGCCGCCCAGTCCGTCCAGACCCTGTGCCGGCTCGTAAACCTCAGGGTGCACCGCGCACCTCCCTCGCTCTATTTCCTTAATAAGTCAAACACGCTCGGGGTTCAACCGGGTCCCACCGTCGCTTTGATCTGGGCGAGCCTGGGAGCCGGCATGCGGCGGGCGCGAATCGGCCGCGCCGGATGATCCCGACGGCCGCGCATTCGGATCGACTATCCTCATGAGAGAAGGGCGTCACCGGCTCCGCCGCGCGCTGCGGCCGGTCGTCCAAGTCGTCAAGGAGATCTCATACCGCCATGCTCGTTGTCACTGCCTCGCACTTGCAGAACAAGAACGTCCAGCGTTATCTGGGGCTCGTCAGTGGAGAGGCCATTCTTGGCGCCAACATCTTCAAGGACATCTTTGCCGGCATTCGAGATATCGTCGGCGGGCGCTCGGCCACGTATGAGAAGGAGCTGCGGCGGGCCAAGGAGATCGCCGTTCAGGAGATGACGGAGCAGGCGCGGCAGATGGGCGCCAACGCTGTCATCGCCGTCGACCTGGACTACGAAACGATTGGCGGCCAGGGAAGCAACATGCTCATGGTCACCGCCAGCGGCACGGCCGTCGTTATTGACTGAACACCGCCGGTGCGCCGCTCATCGGACGACGAACCAGGGGTTGTGCAGATCCGGTTTGTTGTAGGTGATTTCCTCGTCCGAGCCATATCGCACAATCCGGCGCCCGGCGGCGTTGGCCACCGCGTGCGCCGCCGCGGTGTCCCATTCCATCGTTGGACCGAACCGCGGATAGATATCGGCCTTCCCCTCCGCCACCAGGCAGATCTTAAGCGAACTGCCCATGGCGATGAACTCGACGTCCGCGTATCGCCGCTTCTGCTCTTCGACGAACGCATCCATCTCGGGCGAATGGTGCGACCGGCTCCCGACAATGCGCAGCCGATCGCCCGGTGGGGCTGGCGCCGCCGCCATCCCCGTCCCGTTCGCCGCGCAATACATCTGACCAGCCACGGGCGCGAAGACCAGACCCGCCGCGGGACGCCCCTTCTCGATCAGCGCGATGTTCACGGTGAACTGACCGTTTCGTTTGATGAATTCCTTCGTGCCATCCAGCGGGTCCACCAGCCAGAACGCCTCCCAGTCTCTCCGCGCCGGGTAGGGAAACTCACCGGCCGATTCCTCGCTCAGCACCGGAAGCCCGGGCCACCGCCCGCGTAACCGCCGCTCAATCACTTCATGGGAGCGCAGATCCGCTTCGGTCAGGGGCGATCGATCCTCCTTGCGATCGACCGCGAAATCCGACGCGTACACCGCCAGAATCTCCGCCCCGGCGAGCCGGCACGTCTCGCGAAGGTACTCCACATCCGCCTGAGGAAGCTTCATTACCTAACCAGTGTACGCGCCGGCCTCCACCGCCGCGCTCGGTGGCCCGGGCCTCCCAATGTGCCCCGCCGCCGTATGCTATCTTCTGGCTAGGAATATGCCCCCAGATAACCTCTCCCGCCGATCTTTTCTTGCCGTCGCCGCCGCTACGGCGACCGCCGCCCACGCCGCCCGCAACGTGCCCGTGGGCCTCGAGCTCTACTCCGTCCGCGACTTGATGAAGGACGACGTTCTCGGCACGGTACGGTCCGTCGCCAAGCTCGGCTATGAAGGCGTCGAGTTCTACTCCCCGTACTTCGAGTGGACGCCGGCCTATACGAAAGAGGTCCGGAAGCTTCTCGACGATCTGGGGATCCGCTGTTTCTCCACCCACAACGGCTCCCTCTCGTTCGCTGCGGAGAACATCGCCAAGGCCATCGAACTCAACCAGATTCTCGGCAGCAGGCAGATCGTCATGGCCAGCGCCGGTAAGGTCGAGGGCTTGGACGGCTGGAAGAAGGTCGCCGAGCTGCTCAACGCTGGCGCCGAGAAAATGAGGGCGGCCGGCATGCGCGCCGGTTTCCACAATCACCAGGTCGAGTTCCGGCCCATCGACGGCGTTAAACCGATCGAGCTGCTCGCCCGCAACACATCGAAGGACGTCGTCCTTCAGCTCGATGTCGGCACGTGCCTTGAAACCGGCAACGACCCCGTGGCCTGGATCGAAGCCAATCCCGGCCGCATCGGCTCCATCCACTGCAAGGACTGGTCATCCGGCCCGAAGGGCTACCGCGTTTTGTTGGGCGAAGGCGATGCGTCCTGGAAGCGGATCTTCGCTGCCGCCGAAAGAGCCGGAGGCGTTGCTTTCTATCTGGTCGAACAGGAAGGCAGCGACTACCCCTCGATGAAGACGGCGGAGATGTGCCTGGCCAACTTCAAGAAGCTGCGTTCGTAAAGCAAGAGCATGCGGGCGCTGTCGAGGAAAGAATTCCTTGCCCGGCGCCCGCAGCGGTTCCGCCGCCGCTCTCACTTAGCCCCGGGTGCGCTCTCCGGTTGTATCTCGATCCTCATGCCGTAAAACGACCGCCGCACAAAGTACAGCGACACCGCCAGGAAGATCAGCGCCAACGCGTGTGTGATCGTCGCTCCCTGCTGAGCGCTCATCGATACCGCCAACTCCACCGCCAGCAATCCGAACAACGTCGTGAACTTGATGATGGGATTCATCGCCACCGATGAGGTGTCCTTGAACGGATCGCCCACCGTGTCGCCTACCACCGTGGCCGCGTGCAGGTCCGTACCCTTCATCCGCATTTCGGTCTCCACCACCTTCTTGGCGTTGTCCCAGGCGCCGCCCGCGTTCGCCATGAAGATCGCCTGGAACAGCCCAAATAGCGCGATCGAGATCAGGTAGCCGATGAAAAAGTAGGGCTCGAAGAACGAGAACGCCAGCGTCGCGAAGAAGATGCCCAGGAAGATGTTGAACATGCCCTTCTGCGCGTACTGCGTGCAGATCTCAACGACGCGCTTGGAGTCGGCCACCGAAGCCTTGGTGACGCCCTCAAGCTTGATGTTCCGTTTGATGAACTCCACCGCCCGGTAGGCGCCCGTGCTCACTGCTTGCGTCGAAGCGCCGGTGAACCAGTAGATCACCGCCCCGCCGGCGATCAGACCAAACAGAAACGGCGGATGCAGAATCGAGAGGTTGGAGAGCAGCTCCGTTTTCAACCCCTGGGTCAGCATCATGATGATGGAGAAAATCATCGTGGTCGCCCCAACGACGGCCGTGCCGATCAGCACCGGCTTCGACGTCGCCTTAAACGTGTTTCCGGCGCCGTCGTTTTATTCGAGATTGTCCTTGGATTTCTAGAAGTTGGGAACGAACCCCAAGTCCTTGCGGACCTCCTCCTCGATGCCCGGAACCTGCTCGATCATCGACAGCTCAAAAACGGACTGCGCGTTGTCGGTTACCGGCCCGTAGGAGTCCACGGCGATGGTCACCGGCCCCATCCCGAGAAACCCGAACGCCACCAGGCCGAGGGCGAACACCGCCGGGGCCAACATCAGACTGCCCAGACCCGCCGTGCTCACGCCCCAGGCGATCATCATCAACGCCAGAATCGCCAGCCCCAGCCAGAACGCGCTGAAGTTCCCCGCCACGAAGCCGGAGAGGATATTGAGCGACGCGCCACCCTCCCGCGACGACGTGACCACCTCTCGCACATGCGAGGATTCCGTCGAAGTGAACACCTTCACCAGCTCCGGGATCACCGCACCCGCCAGCGTGCCGCAAGTGATCACGGTCGCCAGCTTCCACCACAAGGTCGAGTCTCCGCCGAGGTCGGAAACCAGCAGCGCCGACACGACATACGTCAGGGCGATCGAAACGATCGAGGTGAGCCACACCAGGCTGGTGAGGGGTGCCTCGAAATTCATCCGGTCGGCGTTCTCGTACTTCGCCTTGGCCACGGCGTGATTGATGAAGTAGGAGGCGCCGGAGGCGATCACCATCATGATGCGCATCACGAAGATCCACACCAGCAACTGCACCTTGACCACCGGCTCGTGAACCGCCAGCAGGATGAAGGTGATGAGCGCGACGCCGGTGACGCCGTAGGTCTCGAAGCCGTCCGCCGAGGGTCCGACCGAGTCGCCCGCGTTGTCGCCCGTGCAGTCGGCGATGACGCCGGGGTTCCGCGCGTCGTCTTCCTTGATCTTGAAAACGATCTTCATCAGATCCGCGCCGATATCGGCGATCTTGGTGAAGATGCCGCCGGCCACGCGGAGCGCGGCCGCGCCGAGCGATTCGCCGATGGCGAAGCCGATAAAGCACGGCCCGGCATAGTCGCCCGGCACGAACAGCAGGATGAAGAGCATGATCACCAGCTCGACGCTGATCAACAACATGCCAATGCTCATTCCGGCCATTAGGGGAATGGCATGGCACGGGTACGGCTTGCCGCGCAGGCTGGCGAAGGCGGTTCGCGAATTGGCGAAGGTGTTCACCCGGATGCCGAACCACGCCACCCCGTAGCTGCCGCCGATACCGACCAGGCTGAACAGCAGGATGATGAGCACCCGCTGCGTTCCGAGGTGCTGCAACAGCCCGAAGTAGATCACGATAACCGTGCCGATGAAAATCTCCAGGATGAGAAGGAACTTGCCCTGCGTGATCAGGTACGTCTTGCAGGTCTCGTAGATCAGCTCGGAAACCTCGAGCATGCTGCGGTGCACCGGCAGGTTCTTCAGCCGCGTGTAGATCATCAATCCGAAGAGCATCCCGAGCGCGCATACCACCAGCCCGATCATCAGCAGGCTCCGTCCGCCCGTGCCGTCAAAGAACGTAGCCGAGTCGAGATCGGGCAGGACAAGGCTGGCTTCGCCGCCGCCGTGGCCTTCCTGGGCCGCCGCCGGCCCGGCGCCCCACAACAGCAAGGCCGGAATCAAAGCCATCCCGGCAAACACTCGCCAGGATGAGAAGAAGGAAGAAAACAGACAGCCCCAAAAGCGGGCCGCGAAAAACGACCGAGAACCAAGAGCTTTCATAACGCCTTTCTCTTTTCCCCAGGGCCCCAACATCCGCCCCGGAGTGTCTTCAGCTCAACGAATACAACGAAGCCCATCCCCCTCCCAAGAGAAGCGGAGGATGGGACCGCCGTGCCGGCAAGCCCGAGGGCCACACCCATCCTGTCGCAAAAAACACATTCCGCGTTCCGGGACATCATAGATCAATGAATTGTCGAAGGACGGGTGACGTGGAAGTTCCTCAATGATTTAGACGAGCGCCTTTGGATCCGCCCGCCGAACGCTTGCCAAACCCGACATTATAATCCGGTTGACCGGCCGCGTGGGGCTGCTTTCCGGCGAAGCCGCGCCGGAGATCGGCCCCCTCGTTCCCTACCAGACTCCCCACCCAACTCTCCCCGACACAAGCCGTGCATTGTTTGCGCACCGGTCCGCTTGACAGCTTCGGCGGCCAGTTGATACCTTTTCCTTTTGGTTAATAGCCGGGCGGGCCTTCGCGTCCTGATTCCTTCGGGGGTCGGCCCGGAACTCGGGAGCTTTGTCCTATGTCCGACTGGACCTAGGGGCCGCGAATGAAGCAGCAATATTTCATTCTTGTTCTCGCCCATTCCCTCCATGGCCGTCTACGGCGCGTTCACGTGCCGCATAAGGTCGTCTACGCGGTGCTAGCCTTCGCCCTTGTCGGGCTGATAACCATCACCGGCTTCGTCGGCAGCTACGTGCGGATGGCGCTTAAGGTGGCGGACTACAACGCGCTTCGCCGGGAATTTCAGACCCTCCAGGAACGCTATCAAAGCCTGCAGCGGGAATCGACGCAGCGCAACGAACAGTTAGCCTCGTTGAAGCTCTTCGCCACCGAGGTGTCGCTCGCCTACGGCATCAAGCAGAGTCTCGAGGGACCTGAAGACATCTCCGCCGAGGGCACGCTGTTACCTACCTACCGCGAGACGCTTGAGCAATATAACTTCCTGAAGAGCGCCAACTTCTCGGTGTTCTCCCGAAAAGGTTCCATGCTGCTTCAGCAGGCCAATCCTCCGACGCTTTGGCCCATTAACGGACGGTTCACCAGCTATTTCGGCAAGCGGAGCGATCCCATGACCGGATTCAGCTCGTTTCACCCCGGGGTCGATCTGGATGCGGAGAAGGGTGCGCCGGTCCGCGTGAGCGGCGACGGCGTGGTCGTGCGTGCCGAATGGTCGGGCGCCTACGGGAGGCTTATCGTGGTCAATCACGGCGGCGGCATCACCACGTGCTATGGCCACCTGGACCGGATGGAGGTCATTGCCGGGCAACATGTCCGCGGCGGACAAGTCATCGGGCGCGTCGGCAACTCGGGGCGAACCACCGGCTACCATTTGCACTACGAGGTCCGGCAGGGTGGCAATCCGGTGAACCCCTACATGTTCCTGAGGCGTTCCGCCAGAACCATGGGAGAGGTTGCGCGGGACATGCCGTTCTAGGAGGCGCGCCGGCGCGCCGTGGTTCCCGTTTCTGGGAAAACGATCGTTGGGGACGGAGGCGCGGTAGGACGCCCGCCTCGCGGAAGGGGCTGTCATGACACCGAAGGCCATCCGAGCCGCCCTGGCTCTCGCCGCTGTTGTTTCTCTGTTCGGAGCTTACTCGCGCACCCGCACCCCGCCAGCCATGGTGGAGGCCGCGCGTAATCTGCTGGCGGCCCTGGACGAGGAGCAGCGCGCTAAAGCCCTCTTTCCTGTGGACCACCGTCTCCGCGACTTCTGGCAGTTTATCCCCACCCCCGACGTCGAGAAGCGCTATGGTCACCCCCGCCCGGGCCTCACTTTGCGGGAGATGACGCCGGAACAGAAGAGCCTCGCGGCCGCCCTGTTAAGCGCCGGCCTAAGCCCCCAGGGATACGCCAAAGCCCGCACCGTGATGAGCCTCGAGGAGGTCCTGCGCCTTTTGGAAGAAGATACCAGCGGCCGCCGCGACCCCGAGAGATACCACTTCAGCATCTTCGGCAATCCCTCGGATCGCGGCGCCTGGGGCTATCGCGTCGAAGGCCACCACGTCAGCCTCCACTACCTGGTCGTCAACGGCCGCCTCGCCGCTTCACCGACGTTCTTCGGAGCGAATCCCCGGGAGGTCAGGACCGGTCCCCGCCAAGGCTTGCGGACCCTCCCGCGCGAGGAGGACATGGGCCGCGCTCTGCTTCTGTCCCTCGACGACAAGCAGCGCGCGACCGCGATCGTATCTCCAAAGGCATATAGCGACATCCTGACGTCCGCCGACCGGGTCGCCAAGCTCGAGAACCAGCCCTCCGGACTAAGCCGGAAAGAGATGACGCCTCTACAGCAGGAGTTGCTCGACGAATTGGTCGCGGAATACGCCGGCAACATGCCACCCGAGATCGCCGAGCGCCGGATGGTTCAGTTGCGTCAGGCCGGCGATGATCTCTACTTCGCCTGGGCGGGCGCCGTCGAGCCCGGCGGTCCCCACTACTACCGGGTCCGCGCCCCTTCGTTCCTCATCGAGTACGATTGCACACAGAACGGCGCCAACCACATTCACGCGGTGTGGCGCGACTGGACGGGCGATTTCGGCCGCGACCTGCTCGCCGAGCATTACCGGTCGAGCCACCGTTAATCTAACCGCGGATGTCCGGGAGTCGACGCGGTCCGCCGTTAACCGCGGCCCCGAACCGAGTTCCCCGCCCTGGACCAGTAGAACCGGACCGTTCCCGCCGCCAGCGAAATCCCGTTTCCGAGGTGATAGAGCAGCCGGAACGGGATGGCCGCCATGGCGAACGCCGCCCCCCGCCGGGTCTTGAGATACCAGTAGAAGGAGCGGTTCAGGGTCAGGATCGCGCCGGCGAGAGCCCCCGCGCCGGCCGCGAAAACCGGGGCCTGCCGGGCTATCTCGACGGCGATCACGGCGGCTGCTCCCATCCCCAGCACCGCCCTCGCTGTCGCCGGCCAAAGCGGGCCGTGCGGCGCCCGATTCGACGGCAACCACACCGCCCAGCCAAGAGCTAGGGCCACCGAACCGGCATGCTGCCCCATTTGCCAGGATCCCGCGCTCAGGCCCGCGGCGGCAGCCGCCACGGCCAGGCCCCCCGAAGGCCAGCGGAACTCGCTCCAGTAGCGCCCGAGCATCACGAACACCAGGGAGGCCAGGGGCACCGCCAGGCCCGCCCCCCCTTGCCGGACACCCCAGACCACCCACGCGGCCAAGGCCCACGCGAGCAGCAGGCTCGCGCGCTGACTCCAACCCACGTTGAGGTCATCGGGGAGGTGGCGGTCCCGCAGGATCAACTCCACCCATGGAATCCCGCGTCCCACCACGTCCGTGACCATCATTCCACGCAGGTTCCAGCGTTTTAGGTGCTTGACCCGAAGGTCGCGATCGAGCCGGATCTTCCGGCCGGCGGCGTACATTCGATGGCCAAGCTCGATGTCTTCCATCGAGGGCCGGCGCCGCGACTCATCGAACCCCCCGTGAGCGGCGAACGTCTCGCGGCGGACAGCCCCGCAGCCGCTCCAGAAAGTCGATGCTTCCTCCCGCGCGCGGCGGTGATAGAAGGCGTGCATCAGGTTCCGGTACTGCGACAGGAAGTCCGGGACGGCGGGCTCGTCGTCATAGCATCCGAAAAGAGCGTCGAGCCGCGGATCGGCGGCGAACCTCCGGGCCACCCTCTCGACGCTGTCGCGTTGCACGCACACGTCCGCGTCGACAAACAGAAGGACGTCGCCCTTGGCGGAGGCCGCGCCGCGGTTTCGGGCGCGCGCCGGTCCGCCTGGTTCAGCCAGCCGGATGACCCTCGCGCCAATCGCACCCGCCGCCTTGAAAGTGCCGTCCGTAGAAGCATCGTCCACGACAATACACTCCAGCGGCAGGAGCACGGACTTCCGGAGCGCCTCCAGGCACGCACGGACCTCCGCCGCGGAGTCGCGTGCCGGGATTACGACCGAGATCGACGGCAAGTCCAAGCTGCCTAGTGTAGCGCCGCTACACGGCGGTTCACCAAGAGCCAAAACCCGTAACCGGCCAGCGGAACGGCCGCCGCGAGCGCGAAGGCCGCCGGCCAGGCGGACGCATCGAACAGCCGCCCGAAAACCGGCATCACCACCGCCACCGCCGCCGACCACGCGCCCGCCCCCACGCCTGAAAGAAGGCCCGAGTGCGCGGTGGAGTAGGCGTCGGTGGCATATCCGATCGAGAGGATGATGAATCCGGCGGCGCTGAACATCGCCAGGACATACACCGCCATCACCGACGCGATGGAGTCGAGGAAAGGGATCGCCGCCAGCGGCAACCCAAGAGCCGCGGCCGCACCCATCGAGCGCCGTAACGTGCCCAGCCGCGAACCGCCGCGCGCCGCGGCGCGGTCGGCCACCCACCCCCAAAAGAAGTAGCCGATCTCCCAGCCGAGCGGAGGCAGCCACAGCAGCTTGCCGATCTTCTCCTGGTCCGCCCCGAGCGCCTGGTTGAGGTAGATCGCCGCGCCGTAGATAACGAACGCGATCGGCAGCGCGCCGAGCGCATAGAGGACCGCGAAACTCCAGATCCGCGGGTCAGCCAGCCCGGGAGAATCGCCGGCCGGCTTGTCCGCCGGCACGGGCCGCTGACGTACGTCCGGCCGCCGGCTCACGAAGGCCCACACCACGAGCCACGCCGCCCCGATCACGCCGGTGAACAGAAAGGCGGCGCGCCATCCCCACCACAGCGCGATCGGTGTGATGATCAGCGGCGTGACAATCGCCCCCAGCGAGCCGCCGCTGTAGGCCACCGCGATGCCCCGGCTGCGCTTCGATGGGGGCAGCGTCTGCATCGCCGCCCGAAGCCCGCCGGGAAAGGTCGCACCCTCCCCAAAACCCAGAGCGGCTCGGGCGACGGCCAGCGACCCGAAGCCGGTGGCCAGCGCGTGAGATCCCGAAGCGACGGTCCAGAAGGCGACCGCCAGGCTCATGCCCGTGCGGAGACCCCAGCGATCGAGCGCCCGGCCCCAGAGTGGGTTGCCGACCATGTAGGCAATCGAAAAGGCCGAGATGACGAAGCCGTACTGCTCGGCGCTCAACCGGGTTTCGGCGAGAATCGTGGGCGCCAGCAGCGCCAGCGTGTTGCGGTCGATGTAGCTGATGAAGGATACCGCCAGCATCGCCGCGGCCGGTATCCACAAGCGAATCCCCTTCACGGTAAAACCTTCAGTCTAACTTGAAGGGACCGCCAAAGCCCTTTTCGCGTGCTTCCATCCACCGGGGACCCGCTACTCCAGCCAGACGGGCGAGGACCAGGCCATCTGGTCGTCAACCTGGATCACCCGCACGTAGTAGTAGCTTTCCCCCATCGGCGCATCCGCGTCGGCGAACTGGAAGTTGACATCGGTCTCGAGCGGATGGCGCGTATGGATGAACCGGTTGTTCCGGATGATGTCGACCTGCCGGATCGGCCGTGTCCCAATGGCCCTCACCGCCAGCCGGACCTCTCCGCCTCGTTTCCCGATGTCCCCCTGAAGGTACTCGCGCCCGCCGCTGGAGAGCCGGTAGTCCAAAATGATGTTGTCCGTAGCGGCGTAGTTGTGGCGCCTTCGCATGGCCTCGAGCAGCCCTTCGCGCGTAAACTCCTCGGCGATGGTGCAAGCGTAGGAGATGTGCGTGGATAGATGATCCGAGCTGGCCTGGACACCCAGCTTGTACCCTTTTGCCCAGGCGTTCCACACGTAGCCGGCGGGCCGGAATCCGCCGGGCTGCGATGTCGGATCGCCGGAATAGGCGGCCTTGGGGGCGCCTTCATACTCCGCGGACACGCGGTCGCCCTGGTAGATTTCGACCAGCGGCTCGACCTCGGGATCGTTATCGCGCCAGTCCGTGCCCATGTTAGAAGCGGAGGTGTGAGGAATCGAAATACCGCCGCGGGCCCGCAAATACCCGAACAGGCCCTGGGCGCCAATCTTGCCTGCGTACTCGTCTTGGGAAGCCTGGAAGGGCTCGTTCCCGCGCCGGGCGAACACCACGTTCCGGTGGCCGTTCGGATAGTTGATGCTGCGCTCATAGCCGAACAACGGAACGAACGACCCGGAGACGTGGAAGACGTCGGCCATCTGTGACACCAGCCAGTTAATAAACGGGACATCCGGACCTTGGAGCCGACGGTGCTCGGACACCATCAGGTAATCCAGAGCGCCCGCATCCAGCGCATAGCGGTAGGCGTCGAGCAGACTGCCGTCGTTGTGGCCGTCGAAGGAGAACTCGGTATGGCGGTGGGTATCGCCCCGATAGATCCGGCGGGTGCGTCCCCCGGATTGTATGGCGTAGGCCCGGATGCGGGCCAGATCGGCGGGCTCGTTCTCGTGGGTCGCATAGGTGGTCAATTTCGGAACGACTCTCGTTTTGAGCTTTGGCGGTTCCGCCGGCCCGGGGAAGTCCGGCATGCGGCCGGCATAGACGTCGGCGTGAGCGAACAGGTACTCCTCAAAGTCACGGTTGTCGGTCGGCCAGGCGGCGTAGACGCCGGTCTGTCCCGCCGCGAGTCCGGAGCGCATGTCGTTGCGCCCCTGGCTGAAGGGTACCGGCACGGGAGAGCGCCAGCGGTCGCCATCGAACGCCGTCGCCCAGATCTCCCAAGCCGCACGGTGGTTGATCGATGTCGCCGGAGTAT
>CAYRPT010000014.1:0-10212 GCA_964425895.1 uncultured Solibacteraceae bacterium
TAACTAATGGTCCTTGGCTCTCTACGGACTCGGCGCACGGCCCGGCCGCTGCGAAACCCTGGTTCACGCGGTCCCGCGCCGGGCGCTTTGCGTCCGATAATCCGCTAACGGCTTTACCCACGATAGAATCTACCATGCCGCGCACGCCCGGCCTCCACGATGATCCACCCCAATGAGCATTCCAAGCTGGCCTGGTCCGTGGTCGCGATTCTGTTCCTCGGCTCGGTGGTCAACTACATGGACCGCAGCGTGCTGGGCGTGGTGATGCCCCAGATCCGGCACGACCTCGGCCTCAGCCATACCGGCTACGGCCTGGCGGTGAACTCGTTCCTCACGCTGTACGCGATCTTCTACATCCTGGGCGGTCGCGTCGCCGACCGGCTGGGTTACCGCCGGACATTCGTTGTCACCGTCCTGTTCTGGTCGGTCGCGAACATGCTGCACGCCGCCGCCCGCGGCCTGGCCGGCCTTTGCTTCTTCCGCGCTCTGCTGGGCGCTGGCGAGGGGGGATACTACCCGACGGCGATACGCGCCGCGTCCGAATGGTTCCCTCCGAGGGACCGGGCCAAGGCGATCGGAGTTCTGCTCTGTGGTATCAGCGTCGGCACGCTCATCACGCCGCCGATCGTCGCCTGGATCACCTATTACTACGGCTGGCGCGCCGCCTTCCTGGCCACCGGCGCGAGCGGGGCGCTGCTGGTCCCGCTCTGGCTCGGCGTCCATCGCCGGGTGCTGCGCTTGCGCGGCGGCGGACACCCGCTTGCGTCCCCTGATGGCCCGCCCTCCGCGGCTGCCGCGCCCGATGACGAGCCCACGCTGGGCCAGGTGCTGCGCCGCCGGAAGTACTGGTGTCTGCTCTCGGCTCGCGCGATGACCGACTCGGCCTGGTACTTCTACCTGTTCTGGATGCCCGGCTACTTCCAGGAAATTCGCGGATTCGACCTGGCGACGGTGGGCCGCCTGCTGTGGATTCCGTATTTCTTCTCCGACGTCGGCGCCCTGGGCGGCGCCTGGACCAGCAGCGCGCTGATCCGGCGCGGCTGGAACCTTCACCGGGGCCGGATCACGGTGCTCATCCCTTCCGCTGTGCTGTGTATGCTGGGGGGCCTGTCGTTCTTCGCTGGGAGTCCGTACGTGGCCCTCGGTCTGGTGAGCGTCGCGCTGCTGGGTCACCAGTCATGGTCGTCCAACATTCACACGGTGATTACCGAGATCACCCCGCAGCGCCACGTGGCGGTCCTGTATGGGATCACCGGGGCCGCTGGGACCATGCTGGGTGCGATCTCACAGCCGGTGCTGGGAAACCTGATCGACCGCCTGGGCTATATGCCCGCTTTTGTCTATGCCGGCGCCGCCTACGCCGTAGCCATCGCCCTGCTGGCGGCCGCGGGGCGAATTGAGAAGATCCGGCGCTGAGACTGAAACAGCCCGGCCGTCCCGAGATGGGTTTCGTTCCATCGCTGGATGGTGCTCGAAGGACGTGAGTGCGCGGGGTCTGACCGGCGTGAGCTACGCTCAAACGGAGCCGGCGGATCTTTGGCGCGCGCACGGCGCACCGCGTTATCCGCGTGTGCCATCATAGCTGATTCCGAGCATGCAACCGGGGCTTCTTAGCATCCTCGTGCCGCTGTACAACGAGGAGGAGTACATCGCCGAGATTCTGGACCGGGCCGCGCGCGCCTCGTTGCCGGGGGACTTGCAGCGCGAAATCATCGTCGTCGACGACGGCTCCACCGACGATTCCGCCCTTATCGCGGAGGAGTATGCCCGCCGCCAGGCGGGTGTCGTCCGCGTGTTCCGGCAGCCGCGCAACCGGGGGAAAGGCGCGGCCATCCGGCGCGCCCTCGCCGAGGCGCGAGGCGAGTGGTGCATCATTCAGGATGCCGACCTCGAATACGACCCCCGCGATTACGGCCGCGTCCTCGAGCCGCTGCTCTCCGGCGCCGCCGACGCCGTCTATGGCTCACGCTTCGCCCTGCGAGAGCGCCGTCGTGTCCTCTATTTCTGGCACACGGTCGCCAACCATCTGCTGACCACCCTCGCCAACATCGCCGCCGACCTCAACCTCACCGACGTCGAGACCTGTTACAAGGCGTTCCGCACCTCCTTGCTGCAATCGATTCCGATCCGCGGCAACCGCTTCGGCTTCGAGCCCGAGATCACCATCAAGCTCGCCAAACGCCAGGCGCGCATCTTCGAAGTTCCGATCAGCTACGAAGGGCGAACCTACGCGGACGGCAAGAAGGTCGGCCTGCGCGACGCCTTCGAGGCCGTTTACGTGATTCTGCGGTACTGGTTCTCCTCGGATCTTTACACGGACCCCGGCGGTGAAATCCTGGACGCCTTCTCGGTGACGCCGCGATTCAACCGCTGGATGGCGGACACCATCCGCCCGTACGTGGGCGCCCGCGTGCTCGAGATCGGCGCCGGTATGGGGAACCTCACCCGGCAGCTCGCCCGTCGCCGCGAGCGGTACGTCGCCACCGATATCGACCGCGAGCATCTGCGCCGCCTGGATAAACGTCTGCGGCATCACGTCCATCTTGAAACCGCTGTCTGCGATCTGACCCGCCCGGAAGACTTCGAACCGTATCGCGGCGCCCTGGACACCGTCATCTGCCTGAACGTCGTCGAGCACATCGAGGATGATGGCGCCGCCCTGCGGAACATCCACACCGCGCTCGCGCCGGGAGGACGGGCCGTCATCCTCGTTCCGGAGGGCCAGTCGATCTTCGGGAAACTCGATGAGGTCCTCGGCCACTATCGCCGCTATTCCCGGGAGCAACTATCCGAGCGGCTGCGGGGGGCCGGCTTCACGGTGGAGGCGATCCTCGATTTCAACCGCGTTTCCCGGCCGGCCTGGTTCGTCTCGGGGCGGCTTCTCCGGCGGTCAAAGATAAGCCGCCTTCAGCTTCATGTCTTCGACCGGCTGGTCTGGCTCTGGCGCCGGATCGATTCCGCGATTCCCTGGAAGCCAACCTCGATCATCGCCATCGCCCGCAAGTAGCCCGGGCGCTGCGTCGCCGTCCGGCGGCCCTGATACACTCTCTCGCATGATCACCCGCCGGAGCTTCCTCTGCACTCTTCCTTTCGCCGCCGTGGCTCAACCGGCCCCGTCCGCCGCCAGCGGCCTCAAGATCACCGGGTTTCGGGTCCACAAGGCCGCCTGCCGATGGCGCCAGATTGTGCTCCTCGAAATCCTGACGGACGGCGGACTGACTGGAATCGGCGAAGCGTCCATCCCACGCCGCGCCCCGCTCGTTGAAGAAGCGCTTCTCTGGCTGGAGAAACGCATGGTGGGTCAGGACCCGGCCGGCCCGCAGCGCCACTGGTGGCGCAATTACTGGGACCTCTCGCGCTGGCGCGACGGCGCCATACTGTTCACCGCGCTCGCCGGCATCGACATCGCGCTCCATGACCTGGAGGGCAAGCGCCTTGGCGTGCCGGTCTCCCGCCTGCTGGGCGGACCGATGCGGGACGATTTCCGGGTCTACTATACGCACTGGCCGGGCGTGCGCGGCGCCCCGTCTGCGGCCGAGATCGCGGCCCGCGCTGCCGCCGACAAGGCCGCCGGCTGGACAGCCGTGAAGTTCGGGATCCCGGCCGCCCCGGATGAGAAAGAGGCGGCCCGCCGCACTCTCAATCTGCTTCGCGCCATCCGGGAGGGGGCGGGAGACGATTTCGACATCGGGCTCGAGATCGCCGAGCGGTTCACTCTGCGGCAGGCGCTCTACTTCGCCGAAGCGGTGGCGCCGTACCGGCCGATGTTCATCGAGGAGCCGCTGTGGCGTGAGAATCCGGTGCCGTTCACCGAGCTCGCCGCGAAAAGCCCGGTCCCCATCGCCACCGGAGAAGGGCACCTCTCCCGCAACGCCTTCCGGCCGCTGCTGGAGGCGCGGGGAGCGCAGATTATCCAACCCGACGTGCTCCATTGCGGCGGCATCACCGAACTCACCAAAATCGCCGATTACGCCCATACTTTCGGCGTCGAGGTCGCTCCCCACCAGTGCTACGGCCCACTGGGCCACGTGGCCTCGCTCCACGCCATGAGCGTGGCCCGCAACTTTTTCATTCACGAGTGGGAAGGCGAGGACGATCCCGTCTTCCGGGAGCTCACGAGTGGGACCTATCCTACGCAGCACGGAGGCCGCGTGGGCCTCCCTGCCGGCCCTGGCCTGGGAATCACGCTCGATATCGAGTCGTTCCTCGAGCGGTTTCCGTATCGCGACATCCTGTAGACCGGGAGTTTTCTGGTCGTGGCGCCGGCCGGCACCGAAGTTGGGCTGGACACAAGAGCGGCCCAAGGAGCGAGTTCAGACGGGAAGTCCTCCGACGGGAGCCAACCGGTTAGAGAGCGAGCCGGCCACCGCCGGGCGCCGTGCACGCCATCGCCGGGGCCCGAGGATGGTCCCTCACCCCCGGCGTCAGTAGCCCTTGACCGCGCCCGCGCCCACCTCGATCGGCTCCAGGCCCAGACGGCGCCGGCAGTCGTTCATCATCTCGACCGTCCGCGACGCCCCGACGCGGGTGACCCCCAGCGCCCGGACCTCCAGAAGCTTGTCCATATCCCGCACGCCGCCCGCCGCCTTCACCTGTACGTGCGGAGCGGCGTGGCGGCGCATCAGCTTGAGGTCTTCGATGGTGGCGCCGCCCGTACCGTAGCCGGTGGAGGTCTTCACCCAATCGGCGCCGGCTTCGCTGGAGATCTCGCAGAGGCGGATCTTGTGCTCGTCCTGCAAATAGCAGTTTTCGAAGATCACCTTTACCTTCTGCCCCGCCTGGTGCGCGGCGTCCACCACCACGCGGATGTCCTCCCTCACGTAACTCCAGTCGCGGCTCAGGACCTTACTAATGTTGACCACCATGTCCAGTTCCTCGCCCCCATCGGCCAGCGCCTGTCTTGTCTCGGCCAGTTTGACCGCCGTCGTGTGGCCGCCGTGGGGAAACCCGATGGTCGTGGACGCCCGCACCGAACTGCCCTTCAGGATCTCGGCGCACCGTTTCAAGTAGTAGGGTAGGATGCAGACGCTGGCCACGTCGAAGGCAAGCGCCACGCCGCAGCCCTCCTCCAGCTCCACCGTGGCGAGGGTGGGGTTAAGCAGCGAGTGGTCGATCATCTTTGCGATGTCGAGGTAGGTGTAGTCCGCCATAGGTTCAGAGTACCGGATCGGGCCCGGCATGTGGGACTCGGCCTTTGCCGCTCCCGCGCCGCTTGCTGCCTGTGCGAAACAAACTTTGGGCGGCCGGCATCTAACGTCATGAACGGAGGATGAGCGGCAGCCATAGAGTCCCGGCCGGCCGGCTGGCCAAGGCCGGCGAGGCCCGAGAAATTTGGAAGGTGTCCATCCGGTTGCGAGACCGGGGTGGATTCCGCTATACTCCGCAGTTGCCAAGGTTTTGCTTGGTTCACGGCCGGCGCCGGTTTCTCCGGCGGCGAGCAGCCTTCAGATGCTGCCCGGAAGTGAGCCGATCGTTACTCAGGAGGCCACGAGTGCTGTTAAAGCAAGTAATCAACCTGACGGCGGCGTGGGGTTGCTGCGCCTTGCTCGGCTTGGCTGTTTGGGGCCAGCAGCAGGAGCAGAGTCCGTGGAAGGACCGGGCGGAGTATGACCTCTACAACTCCATGGCCAGCGAGGCCGACCCGAGCAAGAAGCTGCAACTGATCGACAGCTACATGCAGAAGTACCCGGAGTCGAAGTTCAAGCTGGCCGTGTATCTCATGTACACGCTCACCTACCAGCAGTTGAAGCAGCCGGAGAAGATGTACGAATCGGCCCAAAAGGTCCTGGAACTGGACCCTAAGAATATTCAGGGTCTTTACTTCATCACCTCGCTGACCACGACCATGGGCAAGACGGACGCGCCTTTCCTGGCGAACGGCGAGAAGGCCGCCAAATCGCTCATCGAGCAGATCTCCGCCGCCAAGAAGCCGGAGAAGATGACCGACGCCGACTGGGCCAAGCAGCGGGACGGTCTGCTCATTCTCGGTCACCAGGCCTTGGGTTGGATCGCGATGAACCGCAAGGAGAACGCCGAGGCCGAGCAGCGCTTCCGCGAAGTGCTGAAGCTTCAGCCCAGGAACGCCCAGGTGTCGTATTGGTTGGGCACCGTGATTATCGCGCAGCGGGATCCCACCAAACAGGCCGAGGCGTTCTATCACTTCGCCCGGGCCGCTTCTCTCACCGGCGAGGGTGAAATGCGTCCCGAAGGCCGCCAGCAGGTGGACTCGTATTTCCGGAAGATCTACACATCGTTCCACGGGGACGAAAGCGGTCTTCCCGAGATTATGGAACTGGCCCAAAAGAGCCCGTTCCCGCCGGCGGGCTTCGAAGTAAAATCCGAGGCGCAGATTCAGGCCGAGAAAGAAAACGAGCTTCGCGCCAAGGATCCTAAGCTCTACATGTGGCTCAACGTGAAGAAGCAGCTCAGCGGTCCGAACGGCGCAGCCTATTTTGACAGCAGTGTGCGAAATACCGCTATGCCTTCTATGCGCGGCTACCTGGTTGCCCAGTCCCCGGAAGACCGGCCCGACACACTCGTGCTCGGCGTGGAAGATCGCAGCACGCGTGAGGTGACTCTCAAACTCGCCGAAGCATTCCGCTATCCGGCGCCCCGGGGAACCGTGCTCAACTTCGAATGCGTGCCCCAGCGCTTCTCGCAAGATCCGTTCAACATTGGGTTCGACTGCGCGCCGGACAAAGTCAGCGGTTGGCCGCCTCCGCCCAGCCGCCGTCCGGCTCGGTAGGCGGGTGGTTGTGGTAGTGTCCGGCGGCTCCGTGATGACCGAAGCACTCAGGCAGGGCGGCCGCCGGCGGCCAGCATCCAGCTAAACAGGATGCGTTCCCACAAGCCCGTATTCCCGGTCCGATCCATGCTTTCGTAACAGGTCAGGAACCGTTCCGCGGTTGCGGGCAGCACCGCCCGGTCCAGAACGGTGTCCAGGGCTCCGACGCCGCTCACCGCCAGAATCAGAACGATGATCTCCGCCCGGTAACGTTTCACCGCGCTGTCCTCTCTGTCCTATATGACGAAGGACCACCACGCTTGTTACCCGGAAATCGGCTCCTCTCCGAGTGCGCTGGCGACATCGCCGCTGAACCGGCGCAGCCCCTCCACCTCACCGGGAGAGGCCTCCCAGCGCCGGCCCTTGGCCACGAAGTACGCCTTGTCTCCCTCCCGGACGAGCGCCGCCATGCCTTGCTCGGTAGCCAGCCCTGCGGAGCCCCGGGGACCGAAGCCCCCCGGTATGCTCCGAACAAGCACCGCATACCGGTCGCGGACTAGCAGGAAGTGACTCTCAATCCCCGGCAGGAGATGGATTCCGATGCCCGCCTCCGCGAGCCGGGCGAGAATATCCGCGAGTGGGGCCGGAGGGGCGCTCACATCTTGTACCGGCCGAGATCCTCGTCATTGAGCCCCTCCAGCCACCGCCGCAGCTCCTCGTTGTTGACTTTGTCGCTGCCGGCGTTGGCCATCTTCGAGCTTTGCAGCACCGAGTCCTCGACAAAGATGGGGCAGTCCAGGCGTAACGCCACGGCCAATGCATCGCTCGGGCGGCTGTCGACACTGATGACGTCGCCGTTTTTCTCCAGCCAGATGCGAGCGTAGAAGGTGTCCTCCTTCAACTCGTTGACCACGACCTTACGCACCGAAGCTTCCAGGCCGTGGAGAAGGGTGCGGATGAGGTCGTGTGTCATGGGCCGGGGAGTGGAAACCTTCTCGATCTCCAGGGCGATGGCGTTGGCCTCGTAGATGCCCACCCAGATGGGCAGTATGCTGTTGCCGGCGATGTCCTTGAGAATGACGATCGGCATGTTGGTTACGGGGTCCATCATCAGCCCCCTGATTTTCATTTCGATTTCCATGGCGCTCCTTTCTCGCTTCGGCCTTCACCGCCAATCCGCGCCCGTGGTCCCGCGCGACCTCCCGTCCTGTGCCGGCGACGGCCTCTCGCCTCCGGAGGTCAGGCTTTCCCCGGCCAGTGAGTTCGGACCGGAACGCGTCACCAGGACCGAAACATATCGTCCCGCCAGATCCCCGTCCCCCGGCCCCGTGAAATTGAGCGTGCGGTTCTCCGGAGTGTGCCCGGCCCACTGCCCCGTGGACGGCTGGAATCGCTCCACCAGGACCTCCTGAACGCTGCCCACCAGGCGTGCGTTCCGGCGAACCTGGATTGCCCGCTGCATCTCTTGCAGGACCACAAGGCGGCGGCTCTTTTCGGCCTCCGGCACTTGATCGGTCAAGCCCAGGGCCGGGGTGTTCGGGCGGGGGGAATACTTGAAGCTGAACATTGAATCGTATTCCACCTCCGCGGCCAGCTCCAGCGTCTGCTCAAAATCCCGCTCGCTCTCACCCGGGAAACCCACAATCATGTCCGTGGTGATGGCGATCGGCCGCCGCGCCCCCTTGATCCACGAGATACAGTCCATGTACCGCTCGCGATTGTACAGCCTCCGCATCCGGTCCAGCACGCGGTCCGACCCGGACTGGACGGGCAGATGGACGTGATTGCACAACCGTTCGTTCGCGTTGATCGCCTCGACGATATCCCTGGCGAAGTCCCGCGGATGCGATGTCGTGAACCGCACGCGGCGCAGCCCCGTGATCTCGCCCACCCGCGCCAGCAGCGTGGCGAAGTCCCACCCGGCGGGCGAAGGGTCCCGGTAGCTGTTGACGTTTTGCCCCAACAGCGTCAGCTCGGTGTAGCCCTCTCCGGCCAGGCGCCGGGCTTCTTCCATAATGGCGGCGCTCGTGCGGCTGCGCTCCGGACCGCGAGTGTAGGGGACGACGCAATAAGCGCACGACTTGTCGCAACCCTCGATGACCGTCAGAAACGCCCGGTAGGGATTGTCGCGCCGCGTATACGGCACTTCGAAGGCGTCTTCAGCGTCCAGTGTCAACCCGCTGACCCTTTGCTCCCCGTTCTCGATTCGCACCAGCAGATCGGGCAAGCGGCTGTAGCTGGCGGATCCGCACACCAGGTTGACGTGGGGGGCGCGCTCGAAGATGCGATCACCCTCCTGCTGCGCCACGCACCCCAGCACCGCGAAAACTTTGCCCCGGCCGTCGCGCCGGAACTCCCGCAAGCGGTGAAACACCTTCTGCTCGGCTTTGTCACGGATGCTGCACGTATTGTAGAGAACCAGGTCGGCTTCCTCGGCCGAGGCAACCTCGCGGTATCCGCGCTCAATGAGCGAGCCAACGACCTTCTCGGAGTCGTGGACGTTCATCTGACACCCGAACGTCTCGATGTAGAAGGTTTTCCTCATTGGGTTTGCTTCGCTCATCTCCCGCCGCCTGTTTTGTGGGGCGGCCTCCCGGCCGGCCTCTTCCGGGGCCGCTGAGATTAGTCAGCGCGGGTCCCGGACGCCCCTCGGTTGCGCCACTGTCTCCAGTGTAGGACAGTCGGGAACGCGACGTTCGCAGCCGTGAGCCCGGCGGAAGACTCCTTCGCCCCCCTGACTGTCTGCGCGCTGGGGCCGCTCAATTCGGCGGGTCGCCCCGGTGGTTCTGGAGGAAGTTCTGATCGATAGCGCGGCGGCCGCGGAATCCCTCCCCTGTGGCGTGCCAGTATTCGATCCCCGGTTCACCCAGCTTCCAGCACAGCAGAACCTCGCTGCCGTTATAGAGCGTTGGGAAGTCGAGCAAACCGCTCTCCAGATCCTTCACCTGGCATCCGAAGCTCTGGATCTCGCCGACCAGCTCGCGCAGCCGCGCCCTCAGCGCCTCCTGACGCGCGCGGCGCCCCAGAAACTCCTGGCGGTCCATCAATAGCCCGCCGCGCTCCGACACCCGGCGCGCAAGCTCTTCGAGCCACTCCGTCACCGCCGACAGTTCCGCCCGGACGTGGACCGCCTGCTCCAGTTGCCCGCCCACGAGCGGGAGCATCGCGTTAGCCTCCTCCAGCGTGAAGTAGCGTCGCATCCAGCCCTAGATGCCGGAGACCTGCACCGCGAGGGAGCGGCTCCGCGGTCCGTCGAACTCGGCCAGCACAATGCTTTGCCACGTGCCCAGCAGGACCTTCGCGTTGCGCACCTGGAGGCTCAACGTCTGGCCCATGAGCATACCCTTCAAGTGCGAGTGGGCGTTCCTCCGCTCACAGTCCGAATGCCGGGGGTCGTTGTGCTTGTAGTAACGGTTGGCGTCCGCCACCTCGTCCAGGAATCCGCGGACATCCTCAAGCAGGGCGTCCTGCCACTCGTTGATGAAAAC
>CAYRPT010000014.1:10222-15987 GCA_964425895.1 uncultured Solibacteraceae bacterium
CGTGTGAAGTGACTGGAGGTGTACGATCCCTTCGCGGATCCCGCTCTTTCGAACCACCTCGTTGATCCGCTCGGTGATGTTGAGAAGCTCTGTCTTCTCGCTGGTGATCCAATCCAGAATCCGGCTGACGATACGATAGCCCGGCGAGGGCTCTGCGGGGACACCCTCTTCTTTCCACGGCCTTTCCACGGCCTCGATTTTAGGAGCGCTCATAGTGTCTTCCCCTCTTCTCTACCTTAGCAGCCTGCGGCCGCGGACCCGCCGCCCCGGGCGATTGGGTCCTCCTTACGCGATGCCAGCGCCCCGCGTCCGGCTTCTTTCTTCTCTCCCCGGAAATCGCGCCCTCTGTCCGCAACCCCTCTACCGGGGAAACCGCGCGGCGGCCTTGACTTCGTTGATCTGCTGCAAGTGACGCTCGATGTGACCGCAAGTGAGCAGAATCCACTGATAGCCGTCGAGCGGACCGAACGCCCGGTGTGGCCAGACGCGGCTCCGCAGGTCTGCGTCGGTGCTCCGGACGAACGCGATCAGGCGGTCGCGGCTGGCCCGGAAGTGTTCCGACACGGCTGCGGCATCGGCGAAGCGGCCTCTCGGCGTATTCGCTTCGCCCGCGGCGCGCCGCTCGGAGCGGTCCGCCATCCGTGGGATAACCTCGTCGTCCTTAACCGTTATCTCCGCGCGCTTCGCCGGCTGGGGTGGCTCCGTCAGGCGTCTCTCCATCCCGCTCCAGTAGATATCCTCCGTGAGCGCGATGTGCTCGGCAACCTCCGCCACCGACCACCGGTCCGGCGCCGGCTTCCATCGCCATTGCGCCTCCGTCAGGCCGCCAATGGCGTCGAGGAACAGCTTCCTCGTAGCGTGTAGTTCACTCAGCGCGCGATCGCGCTCGCCTTGGGTCATCGTCTCGCCGTTCGAGGTCATCGCCGCTCCCGCCAGCAGGACCAGGGTCAGTGTTCCCATACTGACATTGTAGAAATCCCGGGACGGAGACGGGTGGAGCTTCAGCCGTGGCCGGGGTTGGTTCCGGCGCTCACGGCGCGGGTTCCCGGCCGCGGACCCCGGAGGTCCGCCGCGGTTGGTGGTATAACCCACGTATGGTCTCCGAAACCTATCCGGAGTTGCTTTCGTTGGCGCTCGAGCTGGCGGAGTTGGCCCAGGAGCAAATCTTGCCGCGGTACCTTCACTGCGCCGTCCGCATCAAGGGCGACGGCAGCGAGGTGACCGAAGCCGACCGGGCGGCGGAGGCCGCCATGCGAAAGCGCATCCTCGAACGCTGTCCGGGCCACTCCATCCTGGGCGAGGAGTACGGCCCGGAAGGCGTGGCCGGCGTCCGTTTTCAGTGGCTCCTCGATCCCATCGACGGCACGGCCTCGTTCACCATCGGGGTACCCCTGTTCGGTACGCTCGTCGGTCTGCTGGACCAGGGCCGTCCCGTCGTCGGAGTGATCCACTTGCCAGGCGTGCGGGAAACGGTCTACGCCGCCCGGGGCCACGGCTGCTGGTTCCAACATGGGGATTCGGCGCCTACCCAGGTGACCGTAGAGCGCCGGGCCACGCTCGCCGAGTCCGTCGTGTCGGCTACCGCGGTGCACAGCTCGGACTGGCTCTCCAAGCCGGGCCAGACTCGTTACCGTGTTTCCGCCTACGTCGCCGGTGCGGGGAAGTTCCGGTTCGTTCCCGATTGCGTGCAGCACGCTCTGGTGTGCCGCGGGCGGCTCCAGGCGGCGCTCGATACTCTCATGAACCCGTGGGACATCGCCGCGATCGTTCCCTGCATTGAGGAAGCCGGCGGGCTCGCCACCACCGCTTCGGGCCGCCGGGAGGGCGTTATCGAGGGTGGCAGCCTGCTCACTTCCTGTGGCGGTCCGCTGCACGACGAACTCGTGGAGATTCTGCGTCCCCTGCCGGCAGACTGAACGAAGCGACCGGCTTGAGAGGGCCGCTAGGCCAACACCGCCAGCATTCTCTCCACGTCTTCGGGGCTGATGTAGAAATGAGGCGACGCCCGCACCCAGCCCTGCCGCGGCGCCGCGAGAATCCCTGCATCCCGCAACTGCTTGACGAGCAGGCGGCTGTCCACTCCCGGCTTCCGAAAGCTCACGATGCCGGACCGTGCCGCCGGCTCTTCGCGATGCAGCACTTCGTATCCCTTTGCCCGGACACCATCGGCGATCTGATTCGCGCGCTCCACCACGGCCGCCGCGATGTTATCCACACCCACTCGGAGCAGGAACTCCATCGCCGCCCGCAGGCCAAAACAGCCGATGGTATTCAGCGTTCCGGGCTCGAACCGTCCCGCGTCGGGACGCAGCGTCATGTCGCGGTTCGCGTAATCCGCATAACCCGCGACGTTGGTCCAGCCGAATTCGACCGGCTCGATCTGGTCCTGAATCTCTCGCCGCACATAGAGAATGCCGCACCCCTCCGGACCAAGAAGCCACTTGTGGCCGTCAGAGGCCAGGGCATCGATCCGCGATCGCCGGACATCTAAAGGGAAAGCGCCAAGCCCTTGAATGGCATCGACGAAGAAGATCGAGTTGTTCCGATGACAGATCTCTCCCAACGCATCGAGATCCACCCGGTAGCCGCTCAAGTAGTTGACGTAGCTGATTGCCAACAGCCGCGCGCCTCGGCACGCTTGGTCGATGCGGTCAAGCGGATCGCGGATCGAGCGCCACTCCACTCGAACCCCGCGGGCCTCCAGGCGTTTCCACGGGTAAAAGTTGGCCGGAAACTCCTCGTCGAAGGCCACTACCGTATCGCCCGGCCGCCAATCGAGTCCCATCGCCACCGTGGCAATACCCTCGGAGGTGTTCTTCACGATGGCGATCTCCGTCGGATCCGCTCCAATAAGACGGGCGGCCGCCGTTCGCAATCCCTCGTAAGCCGCCATCCATTCGGAATAGTGGAGCGAGCCATGCCCGCAAACGTCGGCGGCGAGCGCCTGCATGGCCTCGGCGGCGGGCCGCACCAGAGGCGCGACCGCGGCGTGGTTCAGATACACCAGGTTGCGCGTCACCGGAAACTGGTCCCGGTATTGATCCCAGAGTTGCTGCTCGCCACCCCCCATAACTGTTTCGTAACCCATTACGAAGACTATACGTTAAACACAATAGGGATCGTTGCCCGGGGCGGGTGCGCCAGCACCGGCGCTCCGTCGATGGCACGTTCCTGCTCTGGGACTATAATGAGGCCAGAGATGGCGCCGGCAAGAACGGTTCAAGCCGAAAGGGGGCGTGCCGGCCTGAGCCTCGATCGCGGAGCGGCTGGGCCGTGTGGATGCCGAAGGAGACGGTCATGAGAGAGAGCTTTCGAAAGAGCGTGGCTTTGGTGGCGGTCTTATCGCTTCTGGTGCCGGGGATGATGTTCGCCGAGAGCAAGGAAAGCAAGGAGCTTCCCAAGAAAAAGGATCCTGACCAGATCGGCGAGCGTGACGTGGACGGCGGCCTGAACTGGTACTCGATCGAAAAAGAGATCGCCATGGGTAAGTCCTATGCCCAGGAGATCGAGCGCCAGGCCAAGTTGGTCGACGATCCGGTGATTGCCGAATACGTGAACCGCGTGGGCCAGAATCTGGTCCGCAACTCCGACGTCAAGATCCCGGTGTCCATCAAGGTGATCGATAGTGAGGAAGTGAACGCCTTCGCGTTGCCCGGCGGTTTCTTCTTCGTGAACAGCGGCCTTATTCTGCGCGCGGAGACCGAGGCGGAACTCGCTGGTGTCATGGCGCACGAGATTGCCCACATCGCCGCGCGCCACGGCACGCGACAGGCAACCCGCGGCCAGATTGCCAATATCGCTTCGATCCCGCTCATCTTCCTCGGCGGATGGGCTGGCTATGGGATCCGCCAGGCGGCCGGCATCCTCGTGCCGATGGGTTTCCTCCAGTTCTCTCGCAGCTTCGAAAAAGAGGCGGACCTGCTCGGCCTTCAGTACCTCTACAAAGCAGGTTACGACCCGACGGCGTTCGTTGATTTCTTCGAGAAGCTCCAGGCGGCCGAGAAGCGGAAGCCCGGCACCATGGCCAAGGTGTTCTCGTCCCATCCGCCCACCGGCGATCGGATCGAGTTCGCGCAGAAGAACATCCAGCAGATCCTCGAGGCGAAGCCGGAGTACGTCGTCACGACATCCGAGTTCAACGCTGTGAAGGCTCGCCTGGAAACCCTGCACAACCGGCGCGTGGGCGACGATCAAGAAGACGACAAGCGTCCGAAGCTCCGTAAGCGTGGGTCGGGCCGGGTCGATAGCGAAGGGAACGAAATCCCCGAGGCTGAGGATGAAGAAGAGCGGCCGACCCTCAAGCGCCGCAACTGAGTCAACGATTGAAACGGCCGCCGGGTGGGTTCCGGCGGCCGTCGTGTTCCGAGGCGCTAACCGCGCGGCGGGGCGCCTCCGGCGCAGCAACTACACGTCATAGAAAGAAGGGAACATCCACACATGTTCCCGCGAGGAGCGCTCAGTCCGCCGCGTTGCCCCCGACTGCGGCCAGCCTCGCCCCGGGGGGCTCTGCGCCGGCCACCACCTCCTCGCGGTAAAGGCGATACATCCTGCGCGCCACTTCCAGGTCCTCGTCAAACTGCTCTCGGGCAGCGCGAAGAAGCTGCTCGGCCTGTTCGAAGCTCATCCCGCCGGATGCGTCATAGGCTTCGATCAAGGCGGCGGCATAGTCGCCCACCCAATGTCCGCCTTCCAGGATCTCGGTCAGCCGCGCCGCGGCTTCTTGGGTCTCCATATGGGTATCTTCCTCCGTTCGATCGATCGTAATGAATCGCTATGAAACTCGCGATGCCGCGCCACCTGCTTACGGCCGCGAGGGCGGTATGATATCACAGTCGGTTGCCCGCTCCGGAACACATTGACGAATCAGCGCCGGCTTGGCTGAGGCAGGGCGGGGTTTCGCCCGTATGGGAACAGCTCTGCGCCTCCGGGCACTGGCTCGCGCATTTCTGTTCCGCGCTGTTCAGCGCGCACCGCCTGACGGGAAACCTCGATTTCGAATCCGCCGGTCTTCTGCTCCAGGCCGTCCGGCTCGAGACGGATCTGAGCGCGGCTCGCCGCATGATTAGCCTGTTTCCCCATCTGCTGGGCCGGCCGCCCGCTGCGGCCGGACGGGAGGCCTCCGCGGCCGGCTGTTTGAGCTTCGACGAATTGGAGCGCCACTGCCTCGGCGATGGCGAACCAGCCCGGCGCCGGCAATGGAGGGTTCATCTGCACGGGTGCGCCGTCTGTCGCGACCGGCAAGCCGCCACCGAGGAGTTTCTGCGAGTCGTGCGCCTGGCGGTTCTGCGGGACGAGTTGCGAAACTCCGGCGTACTGCCGCCGGGGCGCAGCCTGTTGTGGTCCGCCCCGGCCCCTGGCGCCTTCCCCCTCGGACGTCTCTTGCTGCTGTGCTGGACGGACGGGCAGGACCGGCCGCGGCGCGACGTGGGGTTCCCCGAAGAAGCTTCTCCCTGGGGTGTGGTGCTGCTCACGAACAACCCTGTCCCGGAGGATACCGTTGTTCGCCTCACGGGGTCGGGTACCGAAAGGACCGGCGTCGTACGCTACACCGAGTTGCTGTCCGCCCGGTGGCGGATCGCCCTTCGCCTCGATACGCCGCCGGCCGGCGCCCGCCCCAAGAACCCGGACCTGTTTCAACGCGGAAACCACACCCGCATCTCTCCGGGCCCGCGGTTGGACCACGCGTAGTACGGCACGAGCGTGATCCCGCCTCCCCGCAGCACGGTTACACCGCCCAGCAAATCGCCGCGGCGCTCGGCTTCGAG
>CAYRPT010000015.1:0-15715 GCA_964425895.1 uncultured Solibacteraceae bacterium
AGTGGAGTTTGAGCCCGGCGTCGATCCGGAATGTCATGGCGGACCTGTCGGACGCCGGGTATCTCGAGCAGCCGCACACGTCCGCCGGGCGCATCCCGACCGTGAGGGCGTTTCAGTTTTTCGCCGAGTCGCTGCGGGCGAAGCGCGTGCTTGACGACGAGCTCGAGCGGCTTCGGGCCGAATTGGGTGAGGTGGAAAGCATCGCGGCCCGTCTGGAGCGGTCGTCGCACATGCTGACGGAGATGACACGGAGCCTCGGCATCGCCGCCGCCGCGCCTAGCGAGGCGCAGACGCTGGACCAGGTGGAGCTGCTGTCGCTTGCCGACGCACGGATTCTGATGATCGTCGTCACGGGCGACCGCATGGTCCACAACCGGGTCGTAGCGCTCGAGGAGCGGCTGTCCCAGGACGAGCTCGTTTCGATCCGCAACTATATCAATCGCAACTTCTCCGGCTGCGTGCTGTCCGAGGTGAGGCAGGAATTGCGCCGGCGGCTCGAACAGGCCAGCGCGGTGTACGATTCCATTCTCCGCAAGCTCATTGTTCTTTACGACAAAGGCCTGCTGGACGTGGGGTTCGACGCCGCCATTCATATGGAAGGGACGTCGAACCTGGTGGCGGTGGACTTCCATCTAACCGGGGAGAGGATGCGCGAGCTGTTCCGGGCGCTGGAGGAAAAGAAGCGCGTGCTAGAGATCCTCGACCGGTTTCTCGAAGCCACCGGGGGCGAGGTAAGCGTCCGCGTCGGCTTGGGGGAGGCCCACCCCAGCATGCGAGAGCTCTCTTTGATCGGGGTAGCCGTGCCGATGCCCGGCGGGATGCGCACGATGATCGCCGTGTTGGGACCGATGCGCATGAATTACCGGCGCGTGATCTCGGCGGTCTTCCATATGGGTCAGGCTTTGCAGACTCTTCGGGTCTGAGCGCTAACCGCGCGGCTGCGCGCCTCCGGCGCAGAGGCCGCACGTCATTGATAAAAGGGAACATTCACAAATGTTCCCTGGAGAGTTGCCCGGCGCACGAGGAGGGGATGCGGCCCTCGCCGCGGCGGGCGTACCGGCTTCGGCTCCAAGAAGGTGATGGTGGGTACGGACGATATGGACAACGGTAAGGCCACGACCGGCGCCTTTGAGCCGCCGCCGGGAGGATCTCCCGACAGCGGTCAGACCAGCGCGGAAGATACCGTCGTGGTGAACGACTTGTCGGCGCAACTGGAGGCGGTGGCCGTTGAGCGGGACCGCCTGGCCGTCCAGAACGAGGAGTTGCAGTTGACCCTCTTGCGCCGGCAGGCCGACTTCGAAAACTATCGCAAGCGCGTTGAGCGCGAGAAGGGTGAGCTGGTCGAGTACGGGGCCATGCAGGTGATGCGCGAACTGGTGCCCGTTCTCGACGACCTCGAGCGGGCGCGGGCCGCGGCGCCGACGGACCTCGACACGGACAACGAGTACGCCCGGGGCGTGGCGATGATCTATCAACGCCTCTTTGACATCTTGAGCAAGCTGGGCCTCGAACCGCTGGAGAGCGCGGGCAAGCCGTTCGACCCGACGGTGCATCACGCCGTCGAGCGCGTGCCGACCGAGAGCGTCGAGGAAGGCACCGTTCTCGAGGAATGGCAGAGAGGGTACAATTTCAAGGGTAAGCTGTTGCGCGAAGCGATGGTCCGCGTCGCCGTCAAACCGTCCGCATCCGCGGAGTGATTCCGAAAGTGCCTGTGACCCGGCGAGACTACTACGAGATCCTAGGTGTCGACCGAAGCATCGACGCGCAGGGCCTGAAAAGCGCCTACCGCAAGATCGCGCTCAAGTTCCATCCCGACCGCAATCCCGGTGACAAGGACGCCGAAGAGAAGTTCAAAGAGGCGGCCGAAGCCTACAGCGTGCTCAGCGATCCCGAGAAGCGCCAGCGGTACGACCGTTTCGGCCATGACGGTCTGCAAGGCGCGGCGGCACAGGGCTTCGACCCCTCGGTTTTCACCGACTTCAGCGATATCCTCGGCGACTTCTTCGGGTTCGGCGATCTGTTTGGCGGCGGCGCGCGGCGGCGCAACCGGCCGATCCAGGGCGACGACGTCCGCTACGACCTCGAGATCGACCTTGAGGACTGCATCCGGGGGAAAGAAGTCGAGATAAAGATCTCGCGGCTGGAAACGTGCGGAGACTGTCACGGAACCGGCGCCGATCCGCGAGACGGCTTGACGAGCTGTCCGATCTGCCGCGGGCGCGGCGAGGTTATCTATCAGCAGGGCTTCCTGTCAATTCGCCGGACCTGCACGCAATGCCACGGTACCGGCCAGATCGTGCGGAAACCCTGCAAGCGATGCAACGGGGAGGGGCGCATTCGCGTCGAGGACCGGCTCAAGGTCAGCATTCCACCCGGTGTGGACAACGGGACGCGGGTCCGGCTTGGGGGCAAAGGACAGCCCGGGGCCAACGGCGGGCCGCCGGGCGATCTGTACGTCTTCCTGCGGATCAAGGAGCATCCCATCTTCGAGCGCCGGGAGAACGATCTCTACTGCACGATTCCGGTCAACGTCGCCCAAGCCGCTCTCGGAGATGAACTACACGTGTTGTCGTTTGACGGCCTGCAAAGCGTCAAGCTCCCCGAGGGAACGCAAACCGGCGACAAGGTTCGCCTGAAAGGCCTGGGCGTGCCGGTACTCAACGGAAGAAGCCGGGGCGATCTGTACGTCGAGTTCGAGGTTCGCATCCCCCAGAAGCTCACGCGGGAGCAGCGGCGGCTGTTCGAACAACTTCGCGAGACGCTGCCCGCCGAGAACGAGCCCAAAGACAAGACACTCCTCGACAAGGTGAAGGACTACTTCATGTAGGCTCCGGCGGATGGGGGGCCTGGAGCCTACGCGCCGGGCTCGCCGGATTCCAGGCGCACGATCAAAGCGTTCAGCGGGGAAGGCGGGGGATCCAGCGCCGCGGCCTCCTTCAGGTATCGCAGTTGGTCTTTCCCGCCTTTGTCAGGCAGCGTGAGCCGCCGCCCGCGGTGTAATGCGACGGGTTGGCCATTCTCGATCACCACGCAGGCCAGCCGGGCGCCATAGGCCGCCGATAAGCCGACATCGTTAAGCAGCACCTTGCCGCCAAACCGCGGGATCACAGCGCCGGCGGTCGGCGTGTGGCCGACCACGATCCGCTTCACGCCGAAATGACCGAGGGCGGCGTCCACGTGCGGCGCAAGCTCCGCTTCATCGCCCTGCGCCAGCGCCCGGTACCAGAGCGGTCCGTCGGAGGCGATGACCATACCGTCTTTGAGCAGGCTGAAATCCTCCAGCTCCTTCCGGACGGCTTCGTTGATTTCGCGGAGCGAGGCGGCCGCGAGGCGGGGACTGATCCCCCCGTGCACGAAGAGCGTGTCGTCGATCCGGATCATGGCATTGTGAGACCGGACCCATTTCCCGTACCTACCTCTGGGGCCCCACGCCAAACGGTGCTCAAACCAGCCCAGGGGATGCTCGGCGTACCATTTCTGTTGATAGGCGTCGTCGATTGGCGGCGCCTCGCCCCCTTGCGCCTTCTTGCTTTTCAGATCCTCGACGTGCTGCCGCCAGAACTGTTCGCGCACCTGATCCGAACCGGCATCGCGAAAGGCGGCGAACTCTTCGGGGATCACATAGCGCAGGTCGCCGTAGATATTCATCGCCTCATGGTTCCCGATAAGGGCGTGCACGAATCCGCCGGCGCGGCGGGCCTGCTTTTCGAGCTCGATCAGGAAATCCATGATCTTCCGCGTGTCCGGCCCGCGGTCCGGTATGTCTCCCGTCTGGACGAGATGGGTCGCGCCGCCGGTCCAGCGCCCCTGGTCGTCCACGACGCCGCCATCCCGGAGCACCTTGAGGAACTGCCCGTAATCGCCGTGGACATCGCCCACCGCGACCACCCGCTGGACGCCCGTCCACGTGTCCTCGCCGGGCGCCGGCCACGCCCAAAGCACGAGGACGGTCAGCCAAATCTTCCACCGACGCAACGCTTCCTTCCTTCTTTCCGGCCGGCCCGGCTGCGGCCAGGCGAAACCACCCGCGGCCGCTTCCGATTATAGCCGCGCCGCCCCCGCGACCGCGCGGCCCGGCGCGGGGGCCATTACGATACAATGCGTCGAAGACTGTGTTCTCCTATTTTCTATTTCGTTCCATAGGGTGTCATGCACAAATACATCATGATCGGACCCCAGGGCTCCGGCAAAGGGACTCAGGCTCGCCTGTTGTGTGACGACTACGACTTCGAGCACATCTCCATCGGCGATATCTTCCGCTGGAACATGGCGCACCACACCAAGCTTGCGGCCCGGGTCCGCCGCATCATGAATCAGGGGCTGCTCATTCCCGACGAGATCGTCGAGGAAGTAGTGCGCCGGCGGCTTGAAGAGCACGACTGGAACTACGGGTTCGTGCTCGACGGCTTCCCCCGCACCAAGTCGCAGGCGGAGTACCTGTTCGAGAACTACAATCTCGATCGCGCCATCTACCTCGACATCCCGGAAGAGGTGGTCTACGAGCGCGTCATGTACCGCGCCAAGGTCGGAGAGGGCTCAGGCTTCACCAAGAGGGCCGACGACAACACCGAGGCCCTGAAGGTCCGTCTGCGCGAATACTTCGAGAAGACCGCGCCCCTGCTGGACTTGTTCGACGCGCGGCAGATGCTCACACGCATCAACGGAACCGACACGATCGAAGGTGTCTACGCCGGCATCCGCGGCGCACTGGGGCTGCCGGAACCCGTGAAAAGCCAGAGTTCCTAGACGGTGTTTCCCGCGCCACCGGTTCCGGATTCCGGCGTGTCCCGGCGGGGAACGACCGTCTCCCGGTAGACGCGCGCCAGCTCGCGGCGGGCGATGGCCGCCCAGGGGCTGCCGGGATCCAGCTTGAGATACGTCTTCCAGTGGTGCATCGCTTTCAGCGCCTGGCCGGCGGCCTGATACAGAAGCGCGATGTTATAGTGCGCGTCCGCGTACCTGGGGTCCAGCTTCAGCGCGGAAAGATACTGCAACAGCGCCTTCGGCCGGTCGCCCAATTCATCATAGAGATTGCCCAGGTTGTAGAAGGCGAGCGGATAGCCCGGATCGGCCCGGATCGCCAACTGGTAGTAGCGCTCGGCCTGCTTGAAATCGCGGCCGGCGTAGTAAATCGTGCCCAGGTTGACATAGGCGCCGGCGAAGCCGGGGTCCCACTCGACGGCCTGCAGGTAGAAGGCGATGGCGTCATCCATGGCGCCTGTCCGCTCTGCTTCCAATGCCCGCTGGAAGACCGCGTCCACCCGCGCGCGGAGCAACGCCACATCGGAGGAGTCTGTCTTCGAGCTCTCCGCCGCGGGCAAGGCCACCAGCTTGCGGAACTCGTCGCGGTTGAAGTCGAAGAGCAGTTGCCCGGTGAACGGTTCCATGGGCTGGCCGCCCACCTGGACGTGGAGCCGCCGTCCCTCGCGGTAGACCCTGGTTTCCACCAACGGGTTCTTCAAGGTGTCGACCCGCTCACAAATGGCGGCCAGCACTTTCTGGATCCGGGCCGGCCGGATGCCGTTGCTCCGGAGGTCGCAGATGGTTTGTAAGGTGCGGAGGTCCGAGAAGCCATACTCCTCCGCCGGGGCGATGAGGCCGTGGGCTTCCCACCTGCGAAGCTGCCGTTCCGTAATCCGGAAAAGCCGGCAGACATGCCGGCGGGTGTAACGCTGTTGCGGCGCGGCGCCGGTCACAGTGCAGATTCTAGCACGGCGGTCCGGGCGAGCCGCCTGCTTCAACCGCCGCACCGCACCGATCCGAGCGGGGTCAGAGATCCAAGGCTCGACAACCGGATGGCCGGCGGATAGAATCGGGAGGTTATCGACGTGGCGCCGGTTTGGCCACCGGCGCGAGGCCCCGAAAGGAACGAAGACACAGATGGTGGCGTTCGGCGCTCTGGATTGGTTCGTACTGGGTTTGTTTTTCGCCGGTTTGGCGGGAATCATCGTTTGGGTGCTGCGGCAAAGGGAGGAGGACACGCAGGACTACTTCCTGGCCGGCCGCGATGCCGGTTGGGTGGCGGTGGGCGCCTCCATCTTCGCCTCCAACATCGGCTCGGAACACGTCGTCGGCCTCGCGGGAGCCGGATACGAAACCGGGATGGCGATGGCCCATTGGGAGATGCACGCGTGGCTGATTCTCGTGCTGGGCTGGGTCTTTGTGCCCTTCTACGCGCGCAGCCGCGTATTCACGATGCCGGAGTTCCTCGAGCGAAGGTACAACGCCTCGGCCCGGTCCTTTCTCTCGGTGATCTCGCTCGTCAGCTACGTCCTTACGAAGGTTTCCGTCACGGTCTACGCGGGCGGCGTGGTGTTCAAAACGGTGCTCGGGATCGACGAATTCATGGGCATCGATTTCTTCTGGATCGGCGCCGTGGGCCTGGTGATTCTGACCGGGGTCTTCACCGTCCTCGGCGGCATGAAGGCCGTACTCTACACGTCCGTCTTGCAGGCTCCGGTCCTGGTGATCGGTTCCGTGGTGATTCTCTTTGCCGGGCTCGCCGCCGCCGGAGGCTGGACACAGGTGTTGAAAGACGTCGGCGATCAGATTCACCTCATCCGTCCCGCCAGCGATGCCGGGTTCCCCTGGACCGGGGTACTTTTCGCTTCGCCGATCATCGGCTTTTGGTATTGGTGTACCGATCAATACATCGTCCAGCGAACACTGTCCGCGAAGGACCAGACCAACGCCCGCCGGGGAGCTATCTTCGCCGGCTACCTGAAGCTCCTGCCGGTGTTCATCTTCCTGATTCCGGGGATGATCGCCCTCTCGCTCCACAAGCAGGGTATCGTGGAGATTCCCACCGCCGATCAGGCATTCCCGACGCTGGTGGCGCAACTCCTGCCGGCCGGGCTCAAGGGCGTCGTCGTGGGCGGCCTCGTCGCGGCGCTGATGAGCTCGCTGGCCTCTCTGTTTAACTCCTCGGCCACGCTGTTCACAGTGGATTTCTACAAGAAATATCGACCGCACTCAAGCGAACGGCACCTTGTCTTCGTGGGCAGGGTCGCAACGACCGTAGTCGTTGTACTCGGCATCGTCTGGATACCCGTGATGGCGAACATCGCCAACGTCCTGTATCAGTACTTGCAGGAGGTGCAGTCGGTGATCGCGCCGGCGATTGCGGCTGTGTTCTTGCTCGGGGTCTTCTCCCGCAGGGTCACCGCAACGGCCGGCTACGCCGGCCTCGTCATCGGCTTCGCGGTGGGCATGATTCGCTTAGTGCTCGTGATTTTCCGCGGCCACTTCCCGCCTGACAGCCTGATAGGCCAATTCATTGCCATCAACTGGCTGCACTTCTGCGTGTTCCTGTTTCTGTTCAGCGTCGCCGTCATTCTGGTGGTCACGGCCTTCACCAGAATCTCCTCGGAAGAGCAACTGGAGGGACTGACGTTTGCGTCTTCGACGGCGGCCCAGCGGGCCGAGACCCGGGCAAGCTGGGACTATTGGGACGTGATTCACACCGGCATCATCGTTGCGGTAATCGTCGTCTTCTACTTCTACTTCTGGTGAGCCGCGCCGCGCGCGTTCGCCCGGCGTGATTCGGGGCTGAGCCCTGCCAGGGCCCGTGAGTCCGAAGTCCGTTCGTGGTTCCGAACCGGGCGGAGCCCACGGTGAACCGGTTCTCCAGGTCAAGGTACCTGGGCCGCCCGCGAAAGCGCGGAACCGGGGCGTCAAGCGATGAAGTACGGCGGGTTGAACTCCGGCACGCCGGCACGCCTTCCGGCAATCCATCGGAGCAGGTAGATCTGGCGCGGGTCGGTGTCGCCGCCGAATTGGTTGGGCAGCACCTCGAGCAGCAAATGGGCCAGCGGATCCCGGAAGTAATCCATGTCGATCTCCACCTTAATGCAGTTCACGCCGCCGATCCGCTTTCGGTCCTCTTCGTGGAGCGTGATCTGTACATTCGCTTCCCCGAAGCGCAATTCCTTGAAGCTCCGGGTAGCACCCGGGTGGAGCGAGGAGTTGGCGGGCGCGAATGTGCCTTGCTCGGTGGCAATCTCGAGCTGCTCCACCAGAGCAGCGTCGGCGAATGCGAAACAGCGGTCGACCCGGAAGTCTTCCGCCATGTTACCGGTCAGCGGCTGCCTCAGGTAATCGAATCCGGTTCCGATGCGGAATTGGACGTCGTCCAAAGCCTCGGCGAAATTAAGAAAAGCGGCCAGTTGTTCGGGCGCCTCCTCCATCCACTGGCAGTGCCGCTCCTCAGCTCTCTCCTCGCTGAGCTTACCCTTCAGGAACTTCGTCCATATCGGATGCGTGGTGCGTAAGACGCTCCACCGCGCGTTGTGGAACTGAAACGCGCCGTTGTCGGGCAGCAGCATCAGGTCCACCCGGGTCACAGTATTGGCCTTGAGTGTCACGGGGTGAAATCCCGCCTGGCGATAGCCCTTGCCGGAAACGATGACGGTGTACTGGTCACGGAAGTTGTCCCCGAACGGCAGCGCCGCTTCAATCTGAGACTTGCGCTGGGTTCTGGCCAGCACTTCCTTCTGCGCCCCGTCTCGAAGCCGGAACAGCAGCCGGTTCCCGGCGGGAATCGCATTGCGGGTGCCGTCGAACACGCATATCAAGAATGCGCCCTTGGGCGGATTTGTGGCTGGCACGATGTTCCCCCTCCCCCAACCAAGTGTAGACCATCAATCCGAGGAGAAGACAGCCGGGCCGGCCCGTTGATCCTGACGCCGGCGATGAGCGGAGACGGCCATCGCCACGACCACGATTTCCCTTCCCATGCACATGGCTGGCGTTTCGGTTTCGGACTCAGATTCGTCGTCAATGGGTCCGCAACCTCGTTGTCTGGCCGCCCAGGAAGCCAGGAGGTCCACGTGTATGGCCGGTCTCCCGGGAAGGGGTGAAGGAAGCTGTTGTAGAGTGAGGTTTTCGGGGAGCGGAACGCGCGCCACGCGCGCCCAAGCCAGAGGGAAATTTCGGCTGAGCCTTCGTCGCGTAGAGACCACGGCACGCCTCAACCAGAGAATCGACAATGCGCGTTCTGGTAATCCAGCATGTTCCCTTCGAGCACCTGGGGCGGATCTCGTCCGTTCTGGCGACGCGAGAGGTGGGCGTCACGCGCCTGGAGTTGTACCGGGACAGCCAAACCGCGTACGACCTCGACTCGCACGCCGGGTTGATTCTGATGGGAGGCCCGATGTCGGCCAACGACAATCTGGACTACATCCGCAAAGAACTGCTTCTCATCGAGGAGGCTTTAGCCCTCGGCAAGCCCGTGCTGGGCATCTGCCTGGGCTCGCAATTGATCGCGCGCGCGACCGGGGCGAGGGTGTACCGGAATCAAGTGAAGGAAATCGGGTGGGCGCCGGTCTACCGGACCGAAGCCGCGCGCCAGGACTGGCTGCTCTCGGGCCTCAGCCGCTCCGAGCTGGTTTTCCACTGGCACGGCGAAACCTTTGACTTGCCCCACGACGCCGAGTGGCTGGTCTGGTCGGACGCCTGCCGCCACCAGGCGTTCCGGCTGGGGAGCGCTTATGGCATACAGTTCCACCTGGAGGTCACGCCGGAGATGATCGCCGACTGGGTCACTCAGGAAGCGAACCAAAGCGATGTCGCCGGCCTGACGGGGCCGATCGACCCGGGCGTGAACGCGGCGCGCCTCGCCGAGATCTCGGCGGCCGTATTCGGCCGCTGGTGCGATTTGCTTGCGCAAGGCACGGGCGGACGTCCCGGGCAAGGATCCACGTGAGCGCCGCTCCACCGACCCGCGGGTCCACGGGGACCCGGAGGGACGCGCCCGGCTGGTGGATGCTGCCCCGCGAGCACGGAGCCTGGGGCATGCTGGCGCTCCCGTTTCTCTCGGCTACGGTCCTGGCGCGGGGATGGGACACGATGATTCTGCCGGCGGCGTTGGCCGTGCTCGGGGCTTTTTGCATCCGGGAGCCGCTGGTTGTGCTCGGACGGCAAGTCTTCGTGTGGCGGGAGCGCAAGCTGGAATCCGTAACCGCCGCGCGCTTCCTGGCCCTCAACGTGATTGTGTTGGCGGCCGCCTCAGCGCTCCTGCTGCGCTATCGGAATTGGCGCTTGCTGCTGCCGTTGGGAGCCGCCGCCGGCACGCTTCTGGCGGCGGCTACGTTGCTCACGGTTTTCAACCGGCAGCGTTCCGTCTGGCTTCAGGTGGTAAGCGCCGTGGGGCTGAGCGCGTCGGCGCTCGTGGCGTGGCTCGCGGTTCGGCCGCGGCTGGAGGAGACCGCCTGGTGGCTATGGGCCGTCCACTCGGCATACAGCACGGCGGCGGTGCTGGTGGTGCACGCGAGACTGGACGGCCGGGTTGCGCTGAAGCGTCCCGAGCACTCCTGCCAGGCCGCCCACGCGCTGCACTCCGCGTATGCAGCCCAGGCGGTCCTGCTGGGAATCGGAGGTTTCTGTGTCCTAAGGAGCCAGCCCCTGCTCGCGCTGCCCCTGCTGCTGGCCGCCGGCTCTCACACGATCCAGCTTTGGAACCTACGGCGGCCGGACTCGCACACCGTGCCTCTCCGCCGCGTCGGACTGCGCGCTCTGGCCCTCTCGATCGCCTGCTCGATTCTTGTGGTCATGGCGCTGTGGTGACTGGGCCCGGCGGCGCCGCGCCCGAGTGCGACGCGCGTGATACCCCGGATATAGTGAAGCCAGGTGATGCCGAGACATCGATTGACCGCCTCCATTACCCTGCTCCTCTGTGGCCTGACCGCGTCTCCGGCCGCCGCCCAGACCGCCGCCGGCTGGCGCCGGCAGGCGACGACGTTGGCCCAGGACGGGCGTTTCGAGGAGGCGAAGGAGGCCCTGCGGGAATCCCTGAAGGCGGAGCCCCGCAGCGTCGCGGCCCACGTCAATCTGGGAATCCTGGAGCTTCGGACCGGCAACCCGGCGCACGCCGTCCGTCTCTTCGAGCAGGCCCTCGAAATCGAGCCGCATCATCCCAACGCCCGCCTGCATCTGGGGATCGCTCTACTCGATGCGGATCGCGACGCCGAAGCACTGGCGGCGTTCGATGAATTGGCCAAGGCGCCCGGGGGCGATCCCGCCGTGATGGTGTACCGCACCCACGCGCTGCTGCGCCTGAAACGCTGGGAGGAGGCCGCGGACTGGATCGGGAAGTTCCGCACAGCGGCTCCACGGGACGCGGAACTCCATCTGTTGCTGGCAGAGTGGTGCCTGGAGGCGGATGCCCGCCAGGTGCTGGCGGCCCAACTTGACCACTTGTTGCAGTTGAATCTTCCGGCATCCGCCGAAGCCCGGGCCCGCTACTTCCGCGGTGTCGTTCTTGCCCGGGGCGGACGCACTCCGGAGGCCGCCACCGAGCTGAGGAAGGCCGCGGTGCTGGACGGCTCCCGCCCGGAGTATTACACCGCGCTGTTTGGCGCACTGGGGGAGGCGGAGTACGACGCGGAGACCCGGGAGTTGCTGCGCCGGGCGGCCGAGAGATTCCCGGACTCCCCGGAGTTTCCTTTTTTCATGGCGCTCGAATCCATGGTACGCAACGAAGTGAATGAGGCGCTCGCGATCCAGGCGCGGCTCCAGGCCCGCTTCCCGGACCGGGCGGACGTCCACACGCTCCTTGGCCGCCTGCGCCTCCGGCTGCGCGAGATGGACGCCGCGGCCGCCGCATTCCGGCGCGCGCTCGAACTCGAGCCGGACGCACCCCGGGCGAACTACTACATGGCCGTGCTGCTCCGGAAGACGGGCGACGACGCCACGGCGAAGCGGCGCCTCGATCGCTGTCTTCGCGCCGATCCCGCCTACCTGGAGGCCCGCCTCGCCCTCGCGGAGCTCTTCCAGGATCAACGCCGCTTCGAAGACGCCGTACGCGAGCTCAACAACGCTCTGGCGCTGGCGCCCGAGATGGCGGAGATCCATTATCGTCTGAGCGTGAACTACCGCCGTCTGGGCCAGGCGGAAGCGTCGAAGACGCACCTGGCGAAGTATCGGCAGCTTTCGAGGAGCGCGTCGCCGTAGCCGGACTTCACTCCGGTTCGACGACCTCGATCTCGCGGTCCGCGTCGAGGCTCTCAAGCCGTTGGAGGGCGCCCGACGGCCACCGCACCTCAAGGAGCTTGACGCGGTTCTCGCGGCCCAGGCCGAAGTGAACCCGGCGGTCGCTGGCGCTGGCGTATCCGACGCTGGTGGTGGCGTGGTTCCATTGCGTGGAGCCGGCGGCGGCAAGCTTCAGCCTGGCGCCGATCCCGTCGCGGTTGCTCTTGACGCCGCGCAGCCGCACCCGCAGCCAGTGGTTCTCCGGCGCGCCCCGGTTCATCCAGACTTCGGCGGGCGCATACAACGCCGAGACCACCACATCGATGCGGCCATCGTTGTCCAGGTCGCCGAGGCCGGCGCCCCGGTACTGGCGCGGCTCGCGGGTCTGGAGTCCGGCCTCCCGTGAGACGTCCTCGAAACTTCCGCCGGTGTTGCGGAACACCGAGTTCGTTTCGTTGACCAGCGCTCCTCGCGGTCCGGAGCGAGACAGTACATCGCCACGGGCGATGAACAGGTCCTTCCAGCCGTCGTTGTCGAAGTCGGCGGCGCCGGCGCTCCAACCGCTCATCCGGGCGGTGAGGACTGCCAGGCGGGTGTCGTAGCTGTTCTCCTCGAACAAGCCGCCTCCGAGATTGCGGAAGATCGGAAACGTCTCGTCGCGCATGGCGGTGAAGAAGATGTCCGGCCGGCCGTCGTTGTCCAGATCGCGCACGTCGGCTCCCATGGCCGAGACCGGCATGCCGTGATCCTTCAGCGCCACGCCGGCCTCGATGCCCACCTCTTCGAACCGGCCTCCGCCGAGGTTGTGAAACAGGAAGTTCGGCTCGGTGTCGTTGGCGACATAGATGTCCATCTCGCCGTCGCCGTCGTAGTCGGCGATGGCCACCCCCATGCCCTTGCCGATGTGTTGCCGGATGCCGGACGGCGTCGAGATGTCGGTGAAGGTCCCGTCGCCGTTGCTGCGGTATAGAGAATTGGGCAGGCCGTCGTAGTTCGAGGGGTGGCAGTAGTCGAGCAGACCGTCGGCCTGGCAGAGGGTCTCGGTGCGCGGATCCCAGACGCAGTAGTTGGCGACGAAGAGGTCGAGGAAGCCGTCGCGGTCGGCGTCCACCCAGGCGGCATCCACCGCCCATAGAGTGCCGTACTTCGGATCGGGCCGGTTGAAGCCGGCGGCGGCGCTGACATCGGCGAACGTGCCGTCGCAGTTGTTGTGATACAGGGTATTACGGCGGACGCCCGCGACGAACAGATCCGGGCAACCGTCGTTGTCGTAGTCGCCCGCGGCGGCCCCGATGTCAAACCCGGCGCCGGCCACACCCGCCTTCTCGGTTACATCTTCAAAACGGGCGCCGCCGGTGTTACGGTAGAGCCGGTTATGGAAGCGTTCCTCGGACTTATCGAGGTCCGGCATGCGGGCGCCGTTGGCGAAAAAGACGTCGAGCAGCCCGTCGCTGTCGAAATCGAACACGGCGACGCCGCCCGCCATAATTTCGGGCTGGTGCTTGCGCGGCGTTTCGCCGGGGTCGAGCTGAAAGCCGATGGGACGGTATTCGAACCTCACCGCCGGCTCATCCGCGGCCGCCGCAACACCGGGGAGAGCACTTCCGGCCCCGACAAGGACGAGTTGGAGAACAGCCCAGCTCATGCCCTCAATTATCGGCGAAGGCTCCTTCGGGAAGCGGCCGGACGCAAATATCGCGGAACTCGATCGAAGAGTTCTCCGAGTGCATTTGTAGTGCGATGCGCCCCGGCTTCGACGCCGCCTCCGGCAGTGCTCGCATCTCGGCCACCGTCTCGCCGTTGATGCGAACGAGGCAGTGCCGGCCGGCTACGAAGACCTGCATCAGAATCCACTCTCCCTCGTGATCCCACCCGAGACGGCTGCGGACATGGTTGTAAATACTGCCGGTCGGGAAAACGGCGTCCGGGGGGCTGTAGATCTGCACCTCGAATCCCTGGCTCCGCTCTCCCGGCGCCGATCGCAGGCGCACCCCGCCATTGGGGTGACCGCGGGTGCGGACGAGGAGAGTAAGCTCGTGGTCAAGGAACTCGCCGGGGGCGAAGAGAAGGCCGTGACCATTCGAGGCGTGAATTGCGCCGTCCTGAACCACCCAGTTGCCGCCGCCTTCGAGTTGCCAGCCGTCGATGCTGAGCCCGTCGAACAGCTCGATGAACCGCGTCCGCCCCCCTCGATCCTCCAGGTGTATGTTTCGCACCGCGTAGGCATGGCCCAGATCCGGAAATCCGATGTAGCCGCGGCGCAACCGGTAACGCAGCTCGGGGTGCGACGCGAGACCGACATTCTGAACTTCGGCATCGTCGATCCGGACCCGCAGGCGGCCGCCATCGAGGACGATGTCCACCGTGTGCCAATCGCCGAACGATCCGGCCGCCGGCCTCAGCGGCTTCAATACGCCACGCACGGCGCCGGTTATGTACTCGCTGTCGCGCCGGCCGTGGAAATCGTGGGCCAGCACCACGGCCAGACCGCTGTCGCCGGGTCGCCCGCGGCGCGGCGCCCTCAGGTAGACCGCCGCCTCGGCCCACTGCGCCAGCTTGTACTCGAAGCGAAGCCGGAAGTTCTCATACTCCCGCCTCGTTCGGAGCCAGTTGGGGAAGTTGCCGGCTCCGCTGGTCCGCAGCTCTCCGTCATGGGCGGCGAACGTGGGGCGCGGACCTTCATGAACCCATCCGCTGAGGTCCCGCCCATTGAATAGCGGGGCCGCTTCCAGGGCAAGCGCGCCAGGAGCCCCCATCGCGAGTGCCACCGACGCCCGGAGTATAACGGTGCCTGGCCGCATCACCTTTACTCTACGGTGCGTCCAGCGCAACCAGTAGTTCGTAGACCCGCTTGTCCGGCCGCTGGACGTCCGTGAGCGAGTGAACCAGGGCTCGCTCTTCGCCTGTCGGTCGCAGACCTCGGCTCGTGAGCTCCGCACGCAATATGTCCCGGGCGCGTTCGAGATCCGCCCAGGTGGAATACACGACGACTCGCGCGGCTCGGATCGCCGGCAGGCGCACCGCCACCAGCGGCCCCGCAAGCTGCCAGCCGGCTGGCCCCGGTTCGAGGAGCATCTCGCGCTCCCCGCCGGCGGCGTCCGCAGGCTTACGTATCATGACAACTCCGTCGGCCCGCCGGTGCGGCGTTTCGCCGGTGGGCGTCCGGTAAGCCTCGAATAGCTTCATGGTCGCGCGATAGACGTTGTCCTGCGGGTACAGGAATCGCTCCTCATCGATGAGGCCCACGACGGTCTTGGCCGGCACATCGACGAGCTGAAACCGCTTGCCTGCGCCGGCCGCCGCCGGGAGCGCCAGCACAGAGTCGGGCGGCGCCGGCCCCCTGGCCCTCGCATGTTCGAGCAGCCAGGTTCTCAGAGCCGCCTTATCGATACCCGGACTGAGGCTGTGTCCGAGAGTAGGAAACAGCGTGTACTTCGCTTCCCCGCCCGCACGCAAAAGCGACGCCGACATGGCTTCCGGTTGAAAGGCGCGCGACGCCAGGTCGAGCTCGCCGTTGAACATCCATACGGGCACCGTTCGCAATCGCGAGGCGCGGTATGGATGATCAGCAAAGGCACACATGGCCGCGGCGGCCGCGAAATGCTCGGGATTGGACATTGTCCAATTCCACAATCCCTTCCCGCCACCGCTCCCGCCTTGCAGGTAGATGCGGTCCTCGTCAATAGGGAAGTGGCTCTTAACCGCCGCCAGGAAAACGTTGAGATAGTCGACCCTCCAGCCGGGAAAG
>CAYRPT010000016.1:0-4276 GCA_964425895.1 uncultured Solibacteraceae bacterium
CCGAATGGATTACTATACTCTTTCCGTAAGGATAATTTCTTATGAACTGTACACGCCGTGAATGGATAGGAGGCGGCCTGGCCGCGGGCGCCTTGTCCGGTGCGCCTGCCTACCGCCCGCAGCTCGCCGTGCAGGTGTTTGTGTGGACGCAGTACCTCCAAAAGGAGAAGCGGACGCTCGCCGAAGGAGTGGAGGACATCATTTCCGGCTGTCGCGCCGCCGGGTTCGAGCATGCGGAGTTCATGTCCGCTTTCTTCGCCCCCGCCCTGAGGGAGCGTACGTTCGCGCTCCTCAAGAAGCACGCTCTCAAGATTCCAATCTGCTACCATGGCGGCCCGATGCATACCGCCGCCGACGCCGCGAAGACCAGCCGCGAGATTCTGGACCTGGCTGAGGTGCTCCAACCGATCGGTACGCGGATCATCAATACCAACCCGTCGCCGAAGCCGGAGAAGGCGATGAAGTCGGCCGCCGAGTTGGACACCCAGGCCAAGGCGCTGGACGAGCTCGGGGCGGCGCTGGCCGGGAAGGGCATGCGATTGATCGCGCACCACCACGATCCGGAGATGCGGGAGGGAGCCCGGGAGTGGCGTCACATCCTGAGTAACACCCGGCTGGATCTCTGCCTGGACCTCATGTGGGTGGCCCGCGGCGGCCAGGATCCTCTGGCGCTCCTCAAGGAAGCCGGCCGGCGAGTCGCCACGCTGCACGTCCGCAACATGCAGGACGGTGTCTGTACGGAAGCCGCGGGTCCCGGCGAGATCGACTACCCCGCGGTCGTGAAGCACCTGAAGTCGATCGGATGGAACGGCTGGGCGATTGTGGAGCTGTTCCACGAACCCGGGACCCGGGTCACCCGGCCGCTGGTCGAGAATCTGCGTCTGAGCCGGGAATACGTGGCCAAGGTGTTCGGGGCGTAGCCGCGGGCGGCCCCCGGTGCCCGTTGCGCCGGACCGCCCTCTTCCTCTCACCCGCGAATTCCGGCTGCGCGCAGGAGCTTGTCGGTTTCGCGGTAGGCCTCCTCCACCCATTCGACGATGCGCCCGGGCTCGGGCGAATACTCCAGTTCGATGCTCACCGCGCCGTCGAAGCCGGTCTCGCGGAGGGCGTTGAGGTACGGCGGGAAATCGACCACGCCGCGGCCCGGCGGCAAGTCGCCGTGAACCTTGCCGTCGCAGTCGGAAAAGTGGACGTGGGCGATGCGGCCCTGGATAGACGCGATCTCCCCCGCCTCCACGCCGGAGAGCGCCAGGTGCGAGATGTCGAGGTTGGCCTTCACCGCCGGGTGTCCGACGTCGTCGAGGAACCGCTTCATCTTCTTCAGGTCGTTCACCAGTGACAGGTGAAACGGTTCCAGCTCGACGGCGATCTCCAGTCCCAGCTCCTGCGCGTACTCACCAAGATGATGCGCGCTCTCGACGGCCCACAGCCACTGGTCCTCCGGCTTGATGACTTCCTTCTGCCACACGTATTCGCCGAGCACCAGGAGCAGGTTCCTGGCCCCGAGTTCGTAACCGAGGTCGAGATGCGCCTCGCAGCGCTCCGTGTGGAAGTCGCGCACCGAGTTGTTGAAATCGGCGATGCCGAGCGCGACGCAGCACACCGAGACGACGGGCAGATCCACCTCGCGGCAAGTCTTGGCGATCCGCCTCTTCTCGCGGATGTCAAGGTCCAGCGGGTCCGCGAAGATGTCGATGGTGTCGAAGCCGATCGCCTTCGTCTTGCGGATTCCCTCCTCGGTCCCGATCGGGGAACCGAACCACGCGGAATTGATCAGTCCCAGCTTCATATCCCCTCCTCCGGCTCTACGCCGCTTCCATCACTTCCCATGGGCTCGCCGGCCGGTGCTCGGCGAGCGATCGATAGCATGCTTCCACCAGGGCCATGGTCTTCAGATTGTCGCGGCCGCTCACCGCCGGCTCCGCCCCCGAGTTGAGCGCATCGAGCAGCATGCCCATCGTGCCGCGGAAGGCGTCGGGAAACCACACCTCGCTCCACTGCGGGCGGAACCAGACGCCGGGCCGCGCCAGGGTGGAGAACTCGAGCGTGCTGGGCTGCCGGTTCGGATAGCCGGGCCATCCGATGGTTCCCTGGGCGATGCCCGCGTCGCCCTCCACGCGCCACTTGATGTAGATGTCCGCCGCTCCACCCTCGTGCGCCGGCCCGGACCAGACGTCATCCCACGAGGTGGCGCGGAAACCGTTCGCGTACTCCAGGATATAGAGCGGAATGCCGTCGCGGTGCTCGAACTTCGTGCGCGGATCCTTGCGGGCGCTCACGTAAACCGAATCCGGATCGCCGAACAGATAGCGGAACGTGTCCAGGTGGTGAATGCTCATGATCAGCAGCGTCAGCCGCCCGTAGAGCCTGGCCCATGGCATCCAGTGCGGTATGGCCCGCATCTCAATCGTGCCCAGCACCGGCTCGCCGATATAGCCGCGCGTCAGCACGGTCTTCAAAGCGCGGATGGACTGGTCATAGCGCATGTTCTGGTTCACGGCCAGAACGATCCCCGCGTCCTCGCAGAGCCGCACAATCTCCGCCGCGTCCCGGTAGTTGACGGCGAGCGGCTTCTGCGCCAGAATTCCGCGGATGTGCGACGCATGCCGCACCGCTTCCCGGACCACCTCCAACTGAAGGTGCGGTGGAACCGCAATGTCCACGACTTCGATGGAAGAGTCCGCCAGCAGCTCCTGGTACGTGTCGTAGACACGGTCGATGCCGCGCAGCGCGGCCGTCGCGCGCGCGTTCGCGGGGTTGGCGGAAGCAATGGCCACCGGATTGTAGCCGGCGTCGCGGTAGGCCACCAGGTGCACGTCCCGGACGATGAATCCGGCCCCGATGCAGCCGATGCGCCAGCCCCTCGCTTCGGGCAGGGCGGGCATGTGTCCCAGATTCAGGTCGATCTCCATGGCGGCTGTCCAGCTATGATACCGAATCGCCCCGGCTATTCCCACGCGCAGAGCGAGTCGATGTAAGCCGCTGAACCGTCGCGGAGCCACCCGTCAAGTTGATCCACCTCTTTCAACTGCTGGCCGCGCAGACGGGGCGCCACGACGAACTGGCAGCGAAGCTCGGGGAGCGCCGTCATGTCGCCCCACAGCTTCTCAAACTGGCAGACCGGGAAAATGTCCTCCTGCCCCTGGCCCCAGCGCTTCTTGACCTCCTTGATCGTGATGTAGGTCGGCATCCTGGCGCCAAGGCTGCGAACGGCCCGCACCACCCGCGCGGGGTCCGCCAGGTCGTTCTTGGTGAGGCCCATCAACTCGAGCAATTGGTCCAGGTCGATCCACGTCGTGGCCGTGTTGTAGTACGAGAGATCGAACTCGGCTTCCTCGCGGGGCAGGGCCAGGCCCTCGATCAGGCGAAGCTGTCCGTCCACCCTCGCGAGGCCTCCGCCGCGATCCTCGATGCGCCGCGTGATGACTTCCGTGGTCAGCGCCGCGCCGCTTTCCACGTGCAGCCCGAGATAGGCGGGGTCGAGCTCCGCGCCCAGCGTGTCGATGTTGTGAACCAGCAGATACCGCAGCGCCGGCCGGTCGTCGAGCAGCCGGAGCAGGACGCCGTTCAGCAACAGGTTGGGAACCTCGTACCAGTGCCCCACCGGGTGCAGGCACTGGAGCGGAAGATTGTCGGTGTAGTCGGCGCCCTCGCCCGCCTGCCGCGCCCAATCGATGAGCGCGGCGCGCAGGCTGTCCTGCACTTTCTGCGCCTGCTCGTCGAGAAGCTGTTGCGGCATCTCTTCCCACAGAAACCGGAGGTCCCGCGCCATCGGGATCAGCCGCAGTCCGACGCTGCGGCCCGGGGAGAGATAGAGCGGCCCGGGATAACCGTAGTTGCCTTCCGCCTCCAGGAACGCGCGGATGGGCTCGTGCGTCAGGTAGCTGGTGGTGAGGATGTGCGGAACCGGCGCGCCGCACTCGCGGGCGATGCGGCGGCTCTTGGCCAGATGGATCTCGATGAAATTGCGATGCCGGCCGTGGAGCCGGCAGAACGGGTTGAGCGCCTTGACGACCCCCGCTCCCTTGGTCCACCGGCTACCCACGCCCCCCGCCAGGGATACCACGGCCGCCGCGCCCGCCGCCATCACGGCCAGCCCGGTGTCGCGGTGAGAATCCGACAGCCCGAGGGTCGCGTCGATCACATCGTCCGCCCGCGCGTCGTCGATGCGGCTCGATACCGGCAGGCGGTTCTGAGCCAGCCCGATGCGCCCGCTCCGCAGATCGGCGCGAATCTGGTCGTGCTGAACCGGGTCGAAACCGTAGCGCTCCAGCAG
>CAYRPT010000016.1:4286-15103 GCA_964425895.1 uncultured Solibacteraceae bacterium
CGCGGAGCCCGGACCCCTCGCCGCCGCCGTCGGCCGTTTGGGGCAACAGGCGGTCAAACAGGTTCTGAACCATGCCGGCAAGTTCCGGCGCCTTGCGGCACGCCGCCCCGAACTGTTCGAGCTCCGCCCGCTGCGAGGGCGTCAGGAGCCGCGTTTCGCGGCGCACCAGCGCCGGCACGGTCAGCGAGTAGTAGCCTGGGGGAAACAGCGCCTGTCCGCCGGTGAGCAACTCGGCGTAAGTGCCTCGCTCGTTCATGGCGAAGTCGTACACCACCGGCTCCATCGCGAACGGTACGGCGTGCTCGAGCCGGCGTTTGGCGCCGCTCATGATCTCTTGCAGGCGCTCCTGGGCGCGGACCTTCACGCGCGGGTCAAACAGGAACCCCATGCCGCCCCCGGACATGCCGCCCAGCATCCAGAACCCGTGAAAATGCGGCGAGAACTCCTCCTCCACCTTTCGGATGAGTGACTCGGTGTACAGGTTGCTCGCCCAGGGGATGATCGACTGGATCGGCCCGAAAAAGTTCCGGTGCGTGAGCGACCCCAGCGTCCGGACCTCGCCCTGCCGCAGCGCCGCCACCACTTCGTCGAAAATGCGGATCGCTTCTTTCCGGCCGAGCCACTCCTCTTCCGACCGCAGCAGGTACTTCTCCGTCACCATCTCAAGGATCGGGCCGACGTCTTGCGCCATGCCGCCGTGCACCAGCACCAGCGAATCCTCAAGCCTCCTCCGGGTCGCTGGCGAGACATCCTCCGGGCCGAGGAGCGTATGCCGGGGCAGCAGACAGCCGCGGCTGACACCCCACTCCGGGTCACCCTCGGCCGCGGCCACCCCCTGGATGAGCTTCATGCCGGGCCACACGCCCCCGGAATCCTGCCAGCCGCCGCCGGAGCCGCCGAGCCACTCGCCAAGAATCGCCCGCGCGGCCACCAGACGCCGTTCCTGCTCTTCGAGTTGCCCGGTGAGGGAGCGCGTCTGGCCGGTGGCGCGCATGCAGGCCGCGATCATGCAGGCCAACAGACTCGTGGAGACGGCCAGCCGCGAGCCTTTGGGGATGTCGTTCACCTTGCTGGCGAGCTCGATCCCGAGCCCGGGACGCCCCGTGAGCTGCTCGAGCAGGTCCGCGAGCGGCTGCTGCGCCCCCTCGATGCCTGGCGGCACGATGCCGGAGGCGATCAGGGCGGCCTTTAACAGCCCAAGGTAGTCCCGGGCGAAGTCGAACACCTCGGCCAGCGAGCCGATCTCGACCACAGCCCCCAAGTCGACGCTCGCCAGGCGAACTACCGGCTGCTCGATCACCCGGAGGTAGGTCTCGACGGGGGGCTGCGGCATACGCCCGTTCCCGCGGACGCACAGGTCGATCGAGACGTTGAACACGCGGGCGCCCTCGGGGAAGTCCATTCCCAGGAAGAAAATGTCGCTCCAACCCGAGTGTGTCAGGTCCATGCGCACCGCGGTGCATTCCCGTAGGACGGGGTAGAGCCCGGTCTTCGGATCGGCCGCCAGAAGCTCGTCCCGGAGCCGCAGCGGGTGATCGCCAGGGTGCCCGGTACGGAACATCCACTGGTTTCCCCGCACCGACCGTACGCTGCGGCGCACCTGGTCCGCCAGCGTTTGAAAACCCAGTGCGTGGTAGGCGGCGGCCAGGGCGCTGGAAATGGCGTCGCTCGGTCCGTGCCGGTCCTGAGCCTCCAGAAAGACTTCAATCGCCTCCTCGAAGCGGCGGCGCAAGAGGTGCCCGTATCCGGTGAATGGAACCAGGGCCCGCGCTTGGACTCCCGGTTTGCGCGGAAGGTGGAACCGATGAAGCCCGTACAGAAAGAAGAGCGCGCGAACACGCTCGTACAGGTTGTCGCTGGAGCGGCGGAAATCGTCGAGCGAGCGGCACTCGGCCAGAATCGCTTCGAGCGAGGCCCGGCGTCCGAAAGCGTCCAGCGAGCGGTCGCGCACTTCCGGATCGCGCGCGGTGATGATGCCGACCAGGTCGCCCGCCATTGGCTTACTCCGCCACCGCCGCGCCTTCCCGCGCCGCGAGAATCTCGAGCATCCGGGAGAGCACCTCCTCGCGGTCCCGTCCATTCAGGGCCAGCGCGAGCTGCGCCATCAGGAGACCGTATTTCACCCCGACGTTGTAGCGCCGGCCCATCGTCTCGAGCGCCAGGTACTGTTCCTTCCGCGCCAGCTCCGCGAGCGCCGCCGACAGGGTCAGGCGCTTGTCTTCGCCGGCCCCGAAGAGCCGGCCCAGAATCTCCATCACCACCGGAGTGAGCACGTGCATCCCGAAGAAACAAAGGTAGTAGCCGGCGCGAAGCCCAGGCACGATCAGCCGTTGCTCCGCCTCGGTCGGGGTGGGCTTCTCAATCACGGTGTCGACCCGGTACAAACTGGCGCGCCGCGCCACCCGCTGGCCGCCGACCGCGCCATAGCGCGTCAGCCTGCTCTCGCGCGTGATCTGAACGGCGGACACCGCGCATTCCTCCGCTTCCGCTACCTCGACAAGCTGTTGGGCGCAGCCCTTCTCCATGAGGCTCACGTAGAGGTGGTCGCCCACCAGGTGCAGGAAAGGATCGTCGCCGGTGAATTCGTGCCCGCACCAAACGGCGTGACCGTAGCCGAGCGGCTTAGCTTGCCGCACGAAGCGCAGGCGTCCCGCGTGGTCGCCGGCTACCGCCTTGTAGCTCTCCTCGTCGCCCGGGCAGACGACAATTCCGATCTCCTCCACTTTGGCGCGCAGCGTTTCTTCCAGAATGATGCGGAGGACAGACTTCTCCTCGCCGTCCTGGTCAATGAGTGTTTGGAGCGGCAGCGTGCGCTGGCTGGGCGCGGCCGCTGTGATCAGTGCCTTGCGGATCTTCATGGCAGACTACCGGTTCAGCATAGCAGCGGAACTTCCCTATAGTATCGGCAGCACGGCGCATTCCCTTTGACCGCGGCGCCGAAGACCTGCATTCCGGTCCTCGACCTGTCCCGGAAGCGGAGTTAAGGCTCTTGTATAGTGAAGCGATGGGGGTGCGGCGGCTTGTCCACCTGGCGGTCTGCGCGGTGCTGGCGGGCGTGTCGTGCCAGCGGCGTCCACCCGCGGAGAACTCGGGTTTCGTGGGCTCGGCATCGTGCCGGAGCTGCCACGAACAGTTCTATGAGCTTTGGGCCCCGTCGCACCACGGGCTGGCCATGCAGCCCTATACGGAGGAGTTCGCCCGGAGGTAGTTGACGCCGCCCGGCGGCGCGATCCCGGTCGGCCAGTTCCGTTACCGCGCCGATATCTCCGGCGCCCGCGGCTGGCTGATTGCGCACGGCCCGGACGGGGAGAAGCGGTATCCCCTCGATCATGTCCTGGGCGGCAAGAACGTCTATTACTTTCTGACGTCCCACACCGGCGGACGCCTGCAAACTCTGCCGCTGGCCTACGATGCGCGCCGCCGGGTCTGGTTCGACACGGCCGCGAGCGGTGTCCGGCACTTCCCCGATATCGAAGACGCCCCCCTCCACTGGACCGACCGCGCCTACACGTTCAACACCTCCTGCTACGGCTGCCACGTCAGCCAGCTCACCCTCAACTACGACCTCGCCTCCGACAGCTACCGGACCGCCTGGGCCGAGCCGGGCATCAACTGCGAGACGTGCCACGGCCCTGCGGGCGAGCACGTCCGCTACTGCGAGGAGTCCGAGGAGGCCTGCCGGCAGGACCCGCGTATTATCCGCACGAGCGTGTTCACTCACGAACAGATGAACTCCACCTGTGCGCCATGCCACGCCAAGATGGCGGCCATCAGCACGGATTTCCGGCCGGGCGACCGTTACTTCGACCACTACGATCTGGTCACCCTCGAGCACCGCGACTTCTATCCCGACGGCCGCGACCTGGGCGAGAACTACACCTTCACGACCTGGCGCCTGAGCCCGTGCGCGCGATCCGGCCAACTCGACTGTGTCCATTGCCACACTTCGAGCGGGCGCTACCGCTTCCCCGGCGGGAAGGCCAACGAGGCTTGCGCCCCGTGCCACTTCGATAAGGTGAAGAACCCCGCGCCCCACACGCGGCACCCCGCCGGAACCGCCGCCAGCGAATGCGTGAGCTGCCACATGCCGAAGACCGAGTTCGCCCGGATGATCCGCAGCGACCATTCGATGCGCCCGCCGGCGCCGGCGGCCACCCTCGAGTTCCAATCGCCCAATGCCTGCAACCTTTGCCACACGGACCGGGATGCAGCCTGGGCCGACCGGGTGGTGCGCCAGTGGCGGGACCGCGACTACCAGGCCCCGATCCTGCGCGCCGGCCGTCTCGTGGTCGCCGCGCGCAAGCAGGACTGGAGCCGCCTCGGCGACATCGTCGACTACATTCGGGCGCCGCACCGCGACGAGGTGTTCGCCACGTCGCTTGTGCGCCTGTTGCGCGGCTGCCCGGACGAGCGGAAGTGGTCCGGCGTGCTCGCCGCGGCGGCTGATCCGTCGCCGCTGGTCCGCGCGGCGGCGGCCGAGTCGCTGGGGGGGAACCGCACTCCGGAGGCGATTGCCGCCTTGGTCAAGGCCGCTCGCGACGATTTCCGCCTGGTGCGGGTCCGTGCCGCGGCCTCCTTGGCCGGAGCGCCGCTCCACGGCCTCCATCCCGGCGAACGCCGTACCGTCGAGGCTGCTACGGAAGAGTTCCTGGCCTCCCTGCGGACCCGGCCCGACGACGACTCCGGCCACACGAATCGAGGCAACTACCTGCTGAATACCGGCGATCTCCAAGGGGCCATCGCCGCATTCGAAACCGCGACGCGGCTGAATACACGCAACGTCGCGGCCCTGGTCAACCTCGCGCTCGCCTACAACCTCGACGGGCAAAACGAGAAAGCCGAACGGCGCTTGCGGGAGGCGCTGGACGCCGAACCTCGCAACTCCGCCGCCTGGTTCAACTACGGCCTGCTCTTAGGCGAGATGGGACGGCGCGATGAGGCCCGCGAAGCTCTTCGACAGGCCCTTCAAACCGACGCGGCGAACGCGGCGGCGGCCTTCAATCTCTGTGTTCTCGAATCAGACCGCGGCTTGAGCAAAGCGATCGGCTACTGCCGGGAGGCTGCCCGGCTCCGCCCGGAGGAGCCTCGCTACGCCTACACGCTCGGATTCTACCTCGCTCAGAGCGGGCGGCTGAGGGAAGCCGTGCAGGTGCTTGAGGACGTCGTTGCGCGTCATCCCACGTACGGCGACGCCTACGGTTTGCTGATGAGCGTTTATGAGACCCAGGGCGATCGCGAAGCCGCGGCTTCGTTGGCTCGCCGTGCGCGGCAACTCGGAGCGGCGCCGCGGTAGCGTGCTAGGGAGATGCTGCGATCCGGTCGCCCAGCGGATGGTTTGTGTACAGGAACTTGCCGCCCGCGGCGGTGACGAGATGCAGGCGCTCTTCGCCTACCAAGGCCTCAATCCGCGGCACCGCGGGCCCTTCGACGCACAGGTACCAGCGCTCCGGCCGCCGCCAGAGTTCGCCGAACTCGCGGTCGTCGAGGAACACATCGGGCGCATCCGGCGCATAGGAGCCGTATTCGAGGTTGTTCACCCGTCCGTTCAGCAGCAGCCCTCCGGTATCGGCGTAGAAGAACACCGACGAGAAGGCGTAGTACTGGTTATCCACGATCAGCCGGCCCGGCGGCCCTTCGCGGAACGCCTCGGCCAGCGGCCGCGACGACAGGTAGGGGTCGAAGGCCACCAGGGCGACGCGCGCCGCGTGGAGAAACAACACCATCATGGCGGCCACGGCCAACAGGCGCCGTGTACCCCCGAGCTTCCATATTCCGGCGGCGCTTAGCAGGAATGCTCCGGCCGCCATCAGCACGGGCGTTCTGAGATACGCAAAGGAGTGCAGCGTAAGGTCCGCCATGTGCCCCAGCGAGAGTGTGTACATCTCGGGATTGGTGGCCAAGGCCGCCGCGATGTCCTTCGGCGTCGGCACTTGCCACACGGCGGCGAACACGCCGAGCAGCGCCAGCGCCACTGCGAGACACACCGCGGCGAGCAGGCCGGCGCCGGCGTTCACCCAGCGCCCCCCTCGGGCGATGCCCGCGGCCAACAGCATGGCCATCGCCGGATAGGCCGGCAGGGAGTAATACTCCTGCGTCGTCGAGAGGCTGAAGAACAGCAGCAAGAACCCCACCCAGCACACCAGGAACAGCCGGGCACGGCCGGCCCGGTCCACCGGCTTGTATCCGAGGCCCACCAGGCTCCCGAGAAACGCCGACCAGGGAAACAACCACAGCAGATGAAACAGCCAGAACAGGCCTACCGGCACACGGTTGTAGTCGGCCGGCCAGCGGGTTCCGAGAAATCGGAACAGGTGTTCGTTCAGGAAGTAGAACCAGAAGAATCCGCGAAACTGCCCGGGTCCGCTGGCCATGGTCAGGTCGAAGTAGGGCGGGTTCGCCAGCGTGGCGGCGATATGCCACGGCCCGGCGATTGCGAGTGTGAGAAGTGGTCCCGTGACCGGCCGTAGCCGTCTCCAGGCTGCCGGCGACCAGGCTTCCCGCGTGAGCAGCAGATAGAGCCCGCCTGCGGCTACCGGAAAGACCGCGCCGATCAAGCCCTTGAAAAGGAGGCCCGCGCCGATGGACGCATAGAAGACATGCATCCACACGCCGGGCCGCGGCTCGTCCGGATCGAAGGCGCGCACAAATCCCCAGCAGGCCAGCGTGATGGTGGCAGCCAGCATCGCGTCGGAAATCTGTACCCGGGTGAACAGCCACAACCCGGCCGACGTCGCCAGCACGACTCCGGAGTAGAACCCGGTGCGCTCCCCGAAGGCCCAGCGGCCGAAACGGTACGTCAGCCAGCAGAGCAGCACCACCATCGAAACCAGCGGAATGCGCGCCGCCCAGTCGTGCACGCCGAACAGCAGGAAGCTGACGGCGATCATCCAGTACTTCAGCGGAGGCTTTTCCAGGTACACGATCCCGTTGAGCTGGGGGGTCACCCAATCGCCGGTGGCGACCATGTTCCGCGCGATCTGCGCTTGCACCGCGTCCACGTCATCCATCAGGGAAGGTGGGCTGACGATGCAGCCGAAATAGATGGCTGCGGCCAGCACGACCACGATCCACCCCCCGGACGAAGCGGTGGCGCGGCGGCTTGTTGTTGCCCAATCCCTCATGCGAATCCGAGCCACCGTTGTAGCATGTTTGCGTCGCGAAGTTCCTGTCCGGAACACCCGCTACAATTGAGAGGGACCTGCGCTGACCCGATGAAGAATCTCCTGCTCCCCCTGGCCGCTTCGGCCGTCGTATTGTCCTTCCCGGCTGCCGCGGCCGGCACGGCCTTCACCATCCCCCTTCCTACGCCCCGGGAACACTACCGGACCTACGACGCCGACAAAGAGGCGCTCGAGCTGCTGAATAAGATCCTGCAGGATCTCGATCCGGAGTGGCGCGCCCGGGCCATGGAGTTGCTGGCCTCCGGCGACGGCCCCGCAACCCTGCCTCCGGTGGAGCCGGAAGAGGCCCTGGAGACCTTCCGCAAGCTCGGGCTGGCGAAGCACAAGACCGAGATGCTCGAGCTGTTCCTGCACAAGTCGCAGGTGCTCGACGTCATCCCCGAGAAGCATCGCGCCGAGTACCTGCCGATCGTTCACGACGCGCTGCTGGCCTTTCTCGACGGTCTCGCCGAAGAAAGGCTCGCCGAGCGGATCATCGCCCTGTCGCGCATCCCCCAGGATGCGCGGCGCGGGCAGAAGATCCTGATTCTTGCCTCGCGCCTGCCCGCGCTGCAGAAGATGGGCCAGATCATCGCGCGCCTGGAAGGGATCCCGCCTGACATCTCGGCGGCGCTCCAGACGCTCGAGAGCGGCATCCGCACCATGAGCCGCGAAGAGCTGGTGCGCTTCATAACCACCGACGTCGGCCAGGAAACCATCGAGCGGCTGCAAATCCGCTTCGCGGACGACGTCCTGGCCGAAGCCAGCGTCGGCGCCGTCATTCGCGGCTCTTTCCTGCCGCCCGGCGCGCCAGAACGGCACGATCTGGTCTGCAAAATGATCAAACCCTATGTGGCGACCGGGCTTCCCGAGGAGATCCGCATCATCGACGGGCTGATTGATCTGGCCACCCGCCACGCTTCCTTCTACCGGCTGGAAGGCATGCCCCTCAAGGATCTCTTTGAGGACATCAAATCCAAGCTCGCTGATGAGCTGCGCGTCACGCAGGAGCAGAAGAACTTCCGGCGCGCCTACGAGTACTATCGCCAATACCCGCGTGTGCGCGTGCCGCAAATCTACGATTTCTCCACGCCCCACGCGACCTTCATGGAGTTCCTTCACGGCGAGAAAATCAGCGAAGCCTTTCCCACGGAACCGCGAAAACGGGTCATGCTCGCGCGGCGCCTCATGGACGTGATGTCCTACGAGTCCTTGTTCTCGCGCCAGGAAACGAGCATCTTCCACGGCGATCCGCATGCGGGCAACGTGATGCACATCACTGGCGATTCCCAGGACCCGTTCGCGATCGGCCTCCTCGATTGGGGGCTTCTCGGGGAATTCGATCGCCGGCACCGGATCGGGATGGTTCAGCTCCAGCTTGCTCTCCGCGCGAACGACCGAAAGCGCCTCTATCGCCACGTAGGAGTACTGCTCGACGGCGGGCTCCCGGCGGATCCCGCGCAACAGGCCCGCATCCGCGCGCTCGCCGATGAGTGCCTCCCCGCCAAGGGCGGCGTCTACGAAACGTACGGCGATCTGGTGGTGCGCTTGACGAAGGCTGGCTTCGTGCTCGATCCGAACCTCTCGCTCTTCATCAAGTCCCAGGTGACGCTCATGGGGATCTATCGCGAGCTCGATCCTTCCCTCAACCCGGACCGTTACCTCGAAACCCGCGCGCGAAACCGCGTTCTCCAGGAGTTCCCCAAACGGCTCGTTTTGTTGCCGGCCTGGAACTACCGCGGCTATCGCAGCCTGATGTCGAACGGCGATGTATTCGCGTATGTCTTCTGAGGCGCTAGCCGCGCGGCGGCGCGCCTCCGGCGCAGAAGCCGCACGTCGTTGATCAAAGGGAACATTCACCAATGTTCCCGGGAGAGCGCGAACCGCGCGGCTGGGCGCATCCCGCGCAGAAGCCGCACGTCATTGATCAAAGGGAACATTCCCCAATGTTCCCCGGAGAGCCGTGACGGACTGAACCCGGCCTCGATTACCCTATCTTCTATGGAATGGATCACCGACCCCAACGCGTGGGTAGCATTGGTCACGTTGACCGCGCTCGAAATCGTCCTCGGCATTGACAACGTGATCTTCATCGCGATTCTCGCGAGTAAGCTGCCCGCCAGCCAGCAGGCTAAAGGCCGCGGGATCGGTCTGGCCGGGGCGATGGTCACCCGCATCCTCTTCCTGCTTTCCATAACCTGGATCATGCGGCTGACCCGGCCTCTGTTCACACTGGCCGGACACGCCTTCTCCGGGCGCGATCTGATCCTGCTCGCCGGGGGCCTGTTCCTGCTCGCCAAGAGCACGGTGGAAATCCATGACAACCTCGAAGGCGATGAGCATCATCCCCCCGAAAGGGCGGGGAAGATCCGCGTTTCCCTGCCGGGCGTGGTTGCGCAGATCATGCTGCTCGATGTCGTGTTCTCCATTGATTCCGTGATCACCGCGATCGGCTTGGCCAAGGACATCGGCGTGATGGTCACCGCCATCGTGCTCGCCGTGATCGTCATGATAGCCCTGGCCGGCCGCATCAGTGACTTCGTCGAAAAGCACCCCACCCTGAAGATGCTGGCGCTGAGCTTCCTGCTGCTGATCGGGTTTTCGCTGGTCGGTGAAGGACTCGGCCTGCACATCCCGAAGGGCTACATCTACTTTGCGATGGCCTTCTCGGTATTCGTCGAGATGCTGAATATGCGCATGCGCCGCCGGGCGGCTCCCCTCCACCTGCGCAATCCCAAGGCGGCCGCGTTACAGGGTGTGGCTGAGGATGATCCTCCCCCGGCCGGCGCGGGCGCCTGACTCTCCTACGCCCGGCGCACCAGCTTCAGGGCGATGTCCACTTGAAACGCCGGACTCTGCAGCGCCGCGATGCCGCCGGCATGATCCATCGCCACGCTCTTCGGCACGGCGCCCGTTTTCGTGTCCACCCAATCGGCGCGGTAGCGGCCCGCCGGCAACTCCAACATCAGGTTCGCCTCGCCGTTCCCCGCCAGATAGAGCGCATAGGCCTCGCCCGGCTTCGAAAAGGCCTGCGCCACCACGCCCGGCGAGCGTACCACCAGGCCGCAATCCGGCTGCATCTCGAGGAACGGGAGGGACTCGATGAATTCGCGCGCCACCCGCAACTGGCGCCGCAAGGCCGGGCTGCCGCCGCCGGGGCCGTTGGGTTCGACATCGTCGCCTTCCTCGTGCCCCACCGTGAACGAGTAGTCGAGACTGTTGAACAGCCCGCCGCCCGCCAGCAGGTATCGCCACGCCTGCTTCCGGTACGGCTCGTCGTCAGAGCCGGCGAAACCCGATTCATCGAAGCCGATCACGCGCCCCAAACCGCTGTTCCAGGTGACCGCCTCCGGAAACGCATAGTGGAAGTTCAGGATGGAAGCCGCCGGCACGATCTCGTCCATCGGAATCGGCCTCCGAAAGTTGCAGTAGTTCTGCGCGATGAGATGCTTGGCCGGCAGCCGGCTCTCCTCGGACACGATCCAGTCGGCCACCCGCTTCTGCCACTCAATGGAAGGCCGGTCGCCGACCTCCACGGCGTTCGGCCACCGGTCGCGCGCCGGCGGCGGCAGGAACGGGTTGATGCAGTCCACTGGGACGCCCCGGTCGGCCCACGGCTCGTTCTGGATCTCGAAGATCACGTTGTCGTACTCGTTG
>CAYRPT010000016.1:15113-15601 GCA_964425895.1 uncultured Solibacteraceae bacterium
TGAGCTCGCGGACGATCTTGCGCGTCATGGCCTCCTGGCGGGCGAGCAGATTGCCGTTGTCGAGCGTATTGAGGCTCTGGTAGTCCGCCAGTTCCGTCGTCCGGTTCACGTTGCTCGCGGGATGAAACGGGCTGCTCCTCCAGTGTTCCTCGCGGTAACAGGAGCAGAAGAGCGTTACCTCGACCAGAATCGCCTCGCGCGAAGCGAGCGCGACGAAGCTCCGCAGCCGCTCGAAATACGCCGGGTTCCAGCGGTCGAGATCGAACTTGTTGCCCCCGCCCGCGTAGCCGGCCTCGCCGCTTCTTGCCCACGGCGGCAGGAACCGGTGACCGAGAGGCGCCAGCGTGTTGCGCTGGATGCCGAAAGCGCGGGGCGTCTCTACATACGATCCGGTGAAGATGCGGGTGTAGTTCATGCCCGCGGCGGCGAGGCTGGCCAGATACTTCCGATAGTCGAAGTCGGGATTCAGTACCGCGCCATAGTGTTCC
>CAYRPT010000017.1:0-15361 GCA_964425895.1 uncultured Solibacteraceae bacterium
CAATGAGTTAACGGCACCGCGCGGACGCGGGCCAGGCGATCAGGCCGTCGAGGTAGCCAGTTTCGGGTGCGCTCGCACGCTGCCGTGGACCGGCGCGACGATCTCTTGCTCGTGTGTCGTCACGGCCCATGCCGCCGGATGGGATCGTGAGACCGATCCACCCCGGGCGGCGTGTGTCCTGCCGGGTCGCCGGTTTCTCCGGGCCTTGGCCCTGTCGAAGTTGTGTTGTCTGCTGGCGCGGATTAGAATCTCGCATAAACTGGTCTTGATATGGGCAAGGAAACCTGTACCCGGAACCAATTCCTGCGCATCTCCCGGCGATCGGCGATGCTGGCCGTGTCTCCTGCGTTCCTGCGCTCGCAGTCCCCGAACAGCGAAGTCCGCATCGGACACATCGGCACCGGCGTGCGCGGTGGCGATCTCGTGAAGGACGTGGTGGCCTCCAAAGGCGCGAGGGTCACGGCGATCTGCGATGTCTACAAGCCGCATGTCGAGAAGGGCGTGGAGTATTCGCTGAATCCCCAGGCGAAGCGCTATGTAGACTACCAGGATCTGCTCGCCGATGCGAACGTAGACGCCGTCGTGATCGCTACTCCGGACCACTGGCACGCCCGGATGCTGATCGACGCCGTCGAAGCCGGCAAAGACGTGTACTGCGAAAAAGGCTGGACGGTTTCCGTCCGCGATGCCAAGGCGATGCGCGCCGCCGTCCGGCGCACCGGACGCATCATGCAACTGGGCCACCAGGGGCGCCAGTATGCGGCGGCCATCCAGGCGCGCGAGATCATCGAGCGCGGGGAAGTTGGTCAGGTCGCACTCGTCCGGACGGGGCGCGCCATGAACCGCCCGGAGGAGACGCCCATCTGGCGGTGGTATGGCTGGTACACCTCCTACAAACGGCCCGACCCGGCGCAGGTTGTTCGCGACCTGGACTGGAACCGCTGGCTTGGGGACGCTCCGAAAACACCTTTCACCATGGAGCATTTCTGGCATTGGCGCTGCTACTGGAACTACGGGACCGGCCTGTACGGAGATCTGCTGAGCCACGAAATGGACTATGTGCAGTCCGTGCTGCGGCACGGTATTCCCGACACCTGCATCAGCACCGGCCATAACAACCTGTTGAAAGACGGCCGCGAAGTGCCCGACACCAGCAACACGATCTATCACTGGGAGAGCATCGGCCGGACAGCGACGTTTTTCAGTGACATGAATTCAAGCCTGGGGCAACCGCCCGAGATCCGCGGCAAACATGCGGCGATCCGCTTCAACGCGATCGGACAGGATGCGAAGGACTTCGAGATGATTGGCGATCGAGGAGCGGGCAAGTACGATGCCGGCGTGATCCGGAGGTTTGACCCGTCCCGGACTCCGGACCAGCCCACCCACATGCAGGACTTCATCAACTGCGTTCGCGAGCGCCGCAAACCCAAGTGCGACGAAGACGAGGCCTTCATCGAAGCGGTCACCCTGATCATGGGTGTCGAATCCTTCCGACGCGGCGGAGCAATGGTCCGCTGGGATCGCGAGAAGGAAGAGATCGGGTGATTGAGCGCGCCCGGCCTGCTCCCGCCGCCGGCTTGACCCGGCTTCGCGTGGGCCGATACGCTCGTGGCTTATGAGGAACAAGGCCGCGTGGTTTGCGCCTGCGTTACTGGCCGGGTTGCTGGCCGCGCCCCTTCGCGGGCAATTCCCGGACGTAGGCGCGGTTGTCGGGGCAGGCTACTCGACCGGCGACGACCAGGACTCGGCGGGCGTCACCGCCGTCGGGGTGTCCGTCGGGTGGCCGCATTCATTCCGGCACCGCCTCCAGGCGGATTACCTTTTTCAGAACGTGCGTCTGGATCCGAGCAGCCGGCGCCACTATGTCACCGGCAGCTACGTCCTGCAGTTGTTCCCCGGACGCCTGCGACCGTTCTTCCAGTTCGGCGCGGGCATGGTGAGCCGGACCTTTTCCACACGCTCGTTCTTGCCGCCGGACTCCATTTTCGAACGCTCGGAGAGCGACTTCGGCTTCGCGGTCCTGTTTGCCGCCGGGGCTACCGTGGACGTCGGCCGGTCGCTGTTCCTGCGACCGCAGGTGCGCGTCTACGGACACGCCGGCCCCACGATGATCCTGCTGCCAGCGCTTGAAGTGGGTCTCCGTTTTTGACCGCCACGGCCGTCTCCCCGGACGGCGCGGCGCCTTGGTCACGCGGACCGCGCGCGCCGGGCCCGCCATCGGGCCTTGGGATATTCGCCGAGATCAAGTTCACCCTCCATGACGTCGCCGCGCAAGACACCGTGGAATTCGTAGCCGAGCCGAACCCCTTCCACCGGCAGGCCGCTGCGAAAGTGCAGTTGGTCCCCCTCGATGACGCCCTCAAGCGACCCACGCGCGATCGAGCCAACGTGGATGCCGGAGACGCGGTTGCCTTCCGTTTCCAGAAAAAGCTGGTGCCGGGCTTCGCCGCGCAGGAACTTGACTTCGACATCCCACCGCCCGGCGACGTCGGCGGCGGGCGGGGCCATCGGCTTCTTCACGTGTCGCGGCGCCCGCTCGAAGATCTCCCGCAGGCGCCGGGCGACGATTCTGTACTCACCCGGTTTCATGGCGACCGGACGTAACAGGAACTCGTGACCGTCGCCAGCCGCATGCGTTTGAATTGCGGGCTCACCGTCGAGGAGCAGGTCATGCAATTGGCCCGCGGTCAGGCCGATCTTGCCGGGATCCCAGGAGATTTTCAGCGTTGGGAAGGGACCGCCGCGGGAGGGAGGCTCAACGGCGGCCGAGACGCCGTCGACCCGGGTGATCGTCTCCGAGATATGGCGATACCAACCTTCCCATTCAGCGTATTCCTTGTCCAGCTCCCGTTTGGTGACCCATACCTCGACGGCTGCGACCATGCCGACGATTTCCTCTTTGCTCACTTTCATCGGACGCCCAAGAGCGTGGTGGGGGGCGCTGTTGGCGACGGCCGCCCGGACGAGATCCTCGCGGCCAAGGAGCAGACCGGCGGACTGCGGCCCGCGGAGGATTTTTCCGCCGCTGTAGGCCACCAGGTCCGCCCCGGCAGCCACGTAAGGATTCGGCACGATCAGGTAATCGGCGGCCGCATCCACCAGCACCGGGACACCGGCCTCACGGGCGATGGGCGCCACCTCCTCGAGGCTGCACGGCGCTTTCTCAAAGCGGTTGCCCAAAATCATGACCATGGCCGTCCTTGGCGTGATGGCGGCGCGGAATTCCTCAACCGTATCGACCTGGACCGTCCGGACGCCGGCGTTGCGCACGGCCTGGTCATAGACATTGCGCGAGGAGCGCGGAATGATGACCTCGTCTTTCAGTCCGGTAAGGTTGGGAAGCTGCTGAATCCGTTCGGGGTCGGCGCCGGCCACGCACGCGGCGGTGGCGTGCACCAGCGCGGCGGCCGCGCCCGCGGTCACCATCGCCCAGTCGACTTCGAGAAGCTGAGCCAGACGCTTTCCGGCGGCTTCCATCAGCGCGTCGAGGTTCACGTGATAGTACGAAGCGCGCTCGATGGCTCCAATCACCTCGGGAAGGAGGCGGGAACCGCCGTTGATGGTGACGGTGGCGGTGCAGTTGATGAAGGGGCGAGCGCCGATTCGGGTGTAGACATCCGGTGGGAGCTCCCGGAGCGGCGCGGCGGAAACGGGGCGGGCGCCGGCCGCGGTCAGTAGGGCGCTGGCGGTGGCGGCGCCGGCCCGGAATAGCTCGCGGCGGCCCCAGGGCGCCTGACGAGGGTTCATGGCGTTTCCCTCCTGCCCGCATCGTATCCCAAGTCACCATGGCGCGGCGTGGTGCGCCACCACCAGTGCGGCGCCGCTCCGAGGCCGGCCTCAATGCGGCGCATCTTACCGGGGCCGCGGCACGCCGGCGCTGCGCTCATTGCGGCGCGAAGCCGACCGAGATGAGCACCAGGCCTAGCTCCCGGCGGTCGCCCGGCGGCGAGAAGGTGCGGTCCACTGTGATTTCGACCGTCGCCCGCGAGCCCTCCACCGCCACCGGCCCGGAGGAGCGGAGTGTCAGCGCCCCCGGACCGGTCACCGCCTGCCGCGCGGAGATGCGCCCGTCCAAAGCCATCACGATCTCCCGGACCGGTGCGTTCTCCGGAATGTACACGCTCGCCTCGAGTACGGCGGGGGCAGGTGGCGCCTTCAGCAGCACAGCCCCTCGCGCGGCCATCCACCGCCAGGCGTTGTCCTCCAGCTTATGAATGCCGCTGACGATCTGCGTCTCGGCCTGGGGCGCGTTCATCGGCAGGAACGACAGCTCGGGTTCCCGCGCGACAATGAGCCGGGCCGAAACCCGGTCGAGCGGGCCCGGCCGCCAATCGAAGGCGCGATAGCCGAAAACCACCGCCGAATACGCGGACCGTGCGCCGAGCCCGATCAGGCGAAGGGGGAAGGCCGGCTCAATGGCCGCCTCCGCCAGGACCGCGGGAACTCCCCCGCCGGTGGTGAACGAGCTGGGGTAGGCCAGCTCGCTGCTCACAACCACCTCGTCCGGCTGCACAGCCTGTCCCTGGCGCAGCGGAAGTCCCCCGTGGGCCTCCGCGTAGAAGCGAAGCCCCCACTCGCCGTTGATCCAGACGCGGCGTTGCTCGAAAAGCGGCGCCAGGCCTGCGACGAATGCCCGGTAGCCGTCCCAGTGCTGGTAATTGACGACGGCGAGCGCGAGGGAAAGGAGCATCTGCGGGGCGAACCCGGCGGCCAGCCAGCCCCGCCTCAGCCCTGCCGGACGCGTAACGAGCAGACAGAGAGGCGCGGCCACCGGGAGCAGATAGCGCGCTGATCCGGCAAAGAAAAGGGCCAGGGCGGCGCCGAAAAACATCAGGAGCCAGGCCGAAAGGAACAGCCCCTCGCCACCGCGGCGCAACCCGGCGAGAGCCGCGGACAGAATCAGCAACCCGGCGCCGAACGGAATCCAGAACAGCGGGTGCGGGTCGAGGAACACCGCCCCGGCGCCGGCGCCGAGCACGGCGGGAATCCACACCCACTTCGCGGCCCTGTCGAACGCCGCCGCCGCGAGCACCGGAAATACCATCCAACCGAGGTGCACGGTGAGCGCCGCGGCGCTGCGCAGCTTGTTCGTCAGCGCCTGCAAACCGTATCCTTCAAAATGGTCTGCCAGGACGGCGGCCGGTAAGGCCCCGGCCGAGAGGCGCTCGAACAATTGCCAGCTCCCCAGCAACACTACGGGCGTGGCCAGCGCGGCCCAAGCGCTCCGAAAGCCGCGCCGGTTTTGCCACAGGTACAGCGCGCCGATGGGAATTAGTAAGAGCGATTGGTAGGCCGCCAGCGCCGCCGGGGCCAGACAGGCGACCGCCGCCGCCACCAGCCGCCGGGAACCGCCGTCCACGCCTCGTACAAACAGCGCAACCGCCGCCATCCAGAAGGCCAGAAACGGGATGTCCGATTCGAGCGAGTTGCCGTTCACCACGAACGCCGGCACGGCGAGGAACAGCATGGTGGCCCACAGCGGCGACGGTGAGAAGCGCCGGGCCAGCGACCACATCGAGAGCGCCGCGATCAGCGAAAACACGGCGTAGACCGAGTGGAAGGGAACCTCGCGGATGTCGCCGAACAACGCGAGCAACCCGCCGAGCAGCCACATGTTCAACGGAGGATGCGGGTGGCCGCGCAGGTCGACCTCCCGTCCGAGATACACGTAATCGCCCCGGGTGGGATGCAGCGGGTCGATCTGAGCGTGCATCGCGCCGGCGAGGTAATCCTGGTCATCTCCCTGGATCGCCTGGTTTAGAAACGGAACGCGCAGCAGCAGAACCAAGGCGGCAATCAGGACCGGTTGCAGCCGGAGCGGCACCTGGGGAGCGAGCTTCAAGTACCCGATTCTATCCCGAGGGCGCTGTGGACCGGGCACGCCGCCGCCGGCGCACCCGCTGTATGATGTTGGGCGGAGGAAATCCGTATGAAGCGTCGGCATTTCGTTGGCGCCATGGCCGCGGCGGCCTCCGGTGCGAAGGCGTCCCCCAAGCTCGCGGTTGACGGCGGCTCGCCGGTCCGCTCGACTCCGCTCTATTCCGACCACTGGGGTCCGATGAATTACGACCAGAAAGAGATGGAGCAGGTCGCCGAGGTGGCTCGGTCCGGCAACTCGTTTCGCTGGTACGGCCGTCCCGGAAAGCCGGCGCCTGACAAGACGGCGAAATTCGAAGAGGAGTTCGCCCGTCGCATGGGGTCCAAGTACGCGCTGGCGGTTTCATCCGGCACCGCGGCGCTCCAGACGGCGATGGCGGCGTTTGGCGTCGGCCCCGGCGACGAGGTGATCCTGCCCGCCTGGACGTGGCATTCCGACTGTACCGCCGTCATCATGGCCGGCGCGCTGCCGGTGTTCGCGGAAATCGACGAGAGTTTCAACATCGATCCCGGCGACATCGAGCACCGGATCACGCCGCAAACCAAGCTGATCGTCGCCGTGCACTTGCAGGGCGTTCCGGCGGACCTCGAGCCGATTCTCGCGACCGGGCGCAAGCACGGCATCCCCGTGCTCGAAGACGCCGCGCAGTCGGTGGGCGGCAGTTATCGCGGCAGGCCTCTCGGTTCGCTCGGCCAGATGGGGATCTTCAGCCACCAGGTCAACAAGACAATATCGTCCGGCGAGGGTGGCTCGGTGATTACGAACGACCCGAAGCTATTCGAGCGCGCCGTCCGCTTCCACGACGTCGGCGGCATCCGGTCGCCCGAGACGGATAAGCTCGGCGGCAAACTCCAGTTCGACCGCTTCGCCGGCGTGAACTTCCGCATGACGGAGTGGTGCGGCGGCGTGATGCTCGAGCAGGTGCGGAAGCTCGATGGGATCCTCAAGCGCGCCCGCGGCGTCACGGCCCGCATCCGGGCGGGAGTCGAAGATCTGCCGGGAATCCGATTCCGCCGGGAGCCCGACGCCGCCGGCATCACGGGCGATTCGGTGTATCTGGATTGCGGATCGAACGCGGGGCGCGAGCGCTTCATGGCGGCGATGCGAGCCGAGGGCGTGCCCGCGCGGCCGCCGGCGGGGTCAGTGATTCTCCCGGTGCAGCCCTACATCGAAAAGAAGCTCACCGCTCATCCGAACTGGCCGACCTGGACCACGGGCCGTGGGCGCACGGCCAACTACGGCGCCCACACTTGCCCGCGGACCATAGATATCCACGGCCGGTTCGCCGGCGTGTCGGTTGACCCGGGCTTCACCGGGCAGGACGTGGCCGATGTCATCGCCGCCATCCGTAAGGTTTGGCCTGCGGTTCATAGCTAAGGGCGAAGCGCCGAGGGAGGCCGGCGATGGCGGCGCGCCGCTGCCCATTTGTAAGCTCGCCGGCCGAACCAGCGGACCGGAGCGAATCGCAGGACGGGCGTCAGCCACGACGTGGAGGGCAGCGTCCCAAGGATTTCGACCACCGCCTCATAGCCGCCCCAAATCTGTCCTTCCGACGCCAGCTTCAGCTCCTTCCCGGCCTCGAGGGCCGAGACGCCGCACGCCCGTAGCGCCGCCTCGTTGCTAATGCCTTCGTAGCGGTATGCGCGTCGCTTGTCCAACGCCTGGAGAACTCGCGCAGAGCGGGCGCAGAAGCCGCACCGGTCGTCATAGATCACGGTTCGCGGGGCGGGTTCTTTCCGCATGGCGCCGGCGACTCACCAACAGCCTTTCTGTGTTTGAGATGCTCGGGGGCACCAGGCCGAAGCGGCAAAGTACTCCTATCCGGTGAAGCCGCGCGCCGCCGCGCCGTCGAACCGGGATCGGCCCCGCGCATACAATGATTTCTATGCCTGTTTCCACCGAAGAGTTCTATCGGATTCGCAAGCTTCCGACGTACGTTTTCGCCGCCGTGAACGAAATGAAAGCCCGCCTGCGTGCGCAGCAGCTCGATGTCGTCGATTTCGGCATGGGCAACCCGGACGGCGCCACCCCGGAGCGGATCGTCGAAAAACTGGTGGAAGCGGCTCGGAACGAGAAGAATCACCGCTATTCGCTCTCCCGCGGAATTCCGAATCTGCGGCTCGAAATCTGCAAACGCTACCAGAGAAACTACGGCGTCGAACTGGACCCCGAGAAGGAAGCCATCGTCACCATCGGCGCCAAGGACGCCCTGGCGCATCTGCTGTTCGCCGTCATCGGGCCCGGTGACGAGGTCGTCTCGCCAAACCCGGCCTATCCGATCCACCAGTACGGCGTCATCATGGCCGAGGGTCACGCCTGCATGCTCGAGATGCCCGATCCGGGAGCGTTTCTCGACAACCTCGAGCGCCTCTACCGTATCTCGCTCGTGCCGCCGCGGATGATCCTGGTGTCGTTTCCCCACAATCCCACCACCATGTGCGTCGATCTCGATTTCTTCCGGGAGATCGTGCGCCTGGCGGCCCACCACGGCTCGATGGTGGTCCACGACTTCGCCTACGCTGACATCGCGTTCGACGGTTACCGGCCGCCCTCGATGCTCCAGGTGCCAGGCGCCAAGGAGGTCGGCGTCGAGATTTTCTCGCTTTCAAAGAGCTACAACATGGCCGGCTGGCGTGTGGGGTTCTGCCTCGGCAATCGCCGCATGATCCACGCCCTCGCCCGGATCAAGAGTTACCTTGACTATGGGATTTTTCAGCCGATCCAGATCGCTTCCATCATCGCTTTGCGGGAGTGCGAGGACGAGACCCTTAAGATCTGCGAGATCTACCGGAAGCGGCGGGATGTGCTGGTCGAGGGCCTCAACGCGGCCGGTTGGCCGGTGACTCCGCCGAAGGGAACCATGTTCGTCTGGGCGCCGGTGCCGGAGCCGTTCCGGGAGATGGGATCGCTTGAGTTCTCGAAATCGCTGCTCCAAGGCGCGCTTACGGCCGTTTCGCCCGGTATCGGCTTTGGGCCCATGGGCGAGGGATTCGTCCGGTTCGCTCTGATCGAAAACGAGCACCGTACGCGCCAGGCGCTCCGCGCCATGCGCCAGTTTCTTAAGGGCGGCCGACAGGCGGCCGGAGCTGTCCCGGCCCCGGGGTTCACTGCCTTGTAACCGGAGTGCAAGCATTTCGACTTAGGCGCGTGCTATAAAATGAGATTTGAGGTGGAGGTGAGTCTTCTCCAGTAGTCCGCTGGATACAACCAAAGATCGCCTCGAGACGCTGAACTGGCGAAGCGTCGGCCGGGCGGTCTTCGCTGCCCTATTTCCGGAAGATTGCCGCCTCTGCGGCGCACCACTGAAGAACGTTTCCCGAATCCCGGTCTGCCCCGGATGCCTCCGCGAGCCGGAGCCCCTTTACAGCGAGTATTGCTGCACGGCCTGCCGGACGCCTTTCCTCAACGCGGCGCCGCTTGACGAACGGGGCCTCTGCCCAATGTGCCGCCTGGGGGTGAACGGTTTCGACGCCGCCTACGCCTACGGCTGGTATGAAGGGCGGTTGCGGGAGCTGATCCATCTGTTCAAGTACGGAGGCATCTCCTCGCTGGCCGGACCGTTGGGCGCGATGACGATGATTGCCTATCCCCGCGACGAGCGCTTCGACCTGATCATCCCCATGCCGATGCACTGGTGGCGCCGCTGGCGGCGGGGCTTCAACCAGGCCGAGCTGTTGGCGCGCGCCGTCGGCCGGCGGACCGCACTGCCGGTCGTGAATGCCGTGCGGCGGAGTCGATTCACCGCCCCGCAGGCGAGCCTGACCAACGCCGAGCGCCGCCGAAACGTGGCGGGGGCCTTCGCGGTCAGGGCTCCGGAGCAGATCCGGGGCGCGCGGGTGTTGTTGGTGGACGACGTTCTCACCACCGGCGCCACCGTGGGCGCTTGTGCCGCGGCGTTGAAACGTGCGGGCGCCGCCAGGGTCAGTGTGCTGGCCCTCGCTCGGACCGACCGCCGCCACGCCGTTGCCCCCTTGGAGGGAGCCGCGGCCGCTCAACGTATCACCGAAGGAGCGACAGGATGCGCCTGAACGGACATGGACTTCATCGGCCGGTGCTGGTGTTGAACGCCAGCTACGAGCCGATCAACGTCTGCGCTGCCCGCCGGGCTCTCGTGCTGGTTCTGAAGGGAGTCGCTTCAGCCGAAGAGCGAACGTTCGACCAGGTGGCCTCGGCCCGGATGTGCATGTCCTTGCCCTCTGTGATCCGGCTGCTCGAATACCGCCGCATCCCACATCAGACGCGCGCGCTCTCGCGCAAGAACATCCTGTTGCGCGACCGGTATACGTGCCAGTATTGCGAGCGTACCGGTCCTGCGGGCGAGTTGACCATGGATCATGTGATTCCCCGGTCGCGCGGCGGCGCCTCGACCTGGGAGAACCTGGTCGCTTGCTGCATCGAATGCAACAACCGGAAAGGCAACCGGACCCCCGACGAAGCGGGCATGAAGCTCACCCGGCAGCCCCGTCCCTTCACGATGCACACAAGCCGCCACATCATGCGCCTTCTCGGGAAGGGCGACAACCAGTGGCGCAAATACCTCTTCTACTAGACCCGGCCGCCGGCCCGCCCGCTCCACTCGGGAAGAGAATCGGGGGGACGCTGCCTCTCCCCGTTTTCGGCCCGTAGAATGGAAGAGCGGGCGCATGTCTCTGTGCCCGGCGTATCCGTCCATGCAGCTCCTCATTTTCGATCTCGACGGCACCTTGATTGACTCCAAGCTCGATCTGGCGAACTCCGTGAACGCCACGCTGCTTCATGAGGGCCGCCAGGCGCTCCCCGTCGAGCTCATCGAAAGCTACGTTGGCAACGGCGCTCCCGTGCTCATCCGACGCGCCTTCGGATCCGAAGCGCCGCAGAACCAGGTAGACCGCGCCCTCGAGTTCTTCCTCGCCCACTACCGCGAGCACATGCTCGACAACACCCGCTTGTACCCCGGCGTGAAAGAGTCCCTCGACCGATTCCGCGACGCCGGGCTCCGCATGGCCGTCCTGACCAACAAACCGGTCCGGTTCTCATGCGACCTGGTTCAGGGTCTCGGCGTCGGCGGCCATTTCTTCCGCATCTATGGCGGCAACAGCTTCGAGCAGAAGAAACCTCATCCCATGGGCGTCCACCAGCTTGTGGAGGAGGCCGGCGCCACCAGGAGAACCACGCTGCTCATAGGCGACTCCGCCGTCGACGTGCTCACCGCCCGCAACGCGGGCGTGCGCTCCGCCGGCGTCACCTACGGCTTCCAGCCGGAAGGGCTCCGCGAGCACCCCCCGGACCTGCTCTGCGACTCGATGCCCGAGCTGGCGGACCAGATCCTGGCCCAAACACGCTGAACAAGCACCGGATCTTGGCCGGAATCTCGAACCTTCCGTCTCGCGTGGACCGTGTCGCCTGTCACCGTACTTCTGTGCTTCGCCACCGTCCATCGGCGATCTTCACCAACTCCTCATCCGCGGCGCGGCGGAGCTGGCCGCATGCCGCGAAAATGTCCCGCCCGCGCGGTTCGCGCACGAACGTCGGAAACGAGCGGCGCAGAATGTTCTGGAAAGCGCGAACTCTCGGCTCGGAGGGTGTCGCATAGGGAATGCCCGGTCCGGGATTCCACGCGATGAGGTTGACCTTGCAGTTCAGGTGCGCCAGCAACCGGACCACGCGCCGAGCGTCGGCGTCTGAATCATTGACGTTGCGCAGAAGAACGTACTCGAACGTCAGCTTCTCCCACGGGCGCAGCGGATAGCGCCGGCAGGCGGCGATCAGCTCCGCGAGGTGGTACTTGCGGGTGATCGGCATCAGCTCGCGGCGTTGTTCCTCGGACGAAGCATTCAGGGAGATCGCGAGCTTCGGACGCGGCTCGGCCGCCCCGAGCACAGCGATCTGGGGCGTGATACCTGCCGTCGACAGCGTAATCCTCCGCTCCGACAGACCCACGCCTTCGGGATCGGTCAGGATGCGGGTTGTCTTCAGCACATTGGGCAGGTTCAGGAGCGGTTCCCCCTGCCCCATCATCACCACATTGAAGCGGCGGGCCAGAGGATCGAGGCCGTTCTCCCGCGCCAGCACCAGCACCTGGCCGACGATCTCGCCGGCGGTCAGGTTCCGTTCGAGGCCGATCAGCGCGGTCAGGCAGAACCGGCAGTCCACCGGGCAGCCTGCCTGCGTTGAGATGCACAACGTGTCGCGGCCAGACTCGGGCATGTAAACCGCTTCGATGGTCTTGCCGTCGGCCAGCCCGAGCAGGTAACGGCGAGTGCCGTCGGCCGAATCGAAGCGGCGCTCGACGGAGGGCAAGCCCACCGGCGCTTGGGCGGCTAGCTCCGCGCGGAGCCCCGCCGGCAGGGCGCTCACTTCGTCGAGCCGGGTAATGCGCGAATGGTACAACGCCCGATAGAGCTGGCGGGCGCGAAACGGCGGTTGCTCCGAGCCAAGCGCCCGCGAGATTTCGTCAACTTCAAGTCCAATCCAGCCAGCGGGCATCTGGTCCGATCGTAGCAAGCGGCGGCCGGAACCTGGATCAGGGTCCGGCCTTACGCCCTCGCCCCGGGCCGGATAGCGATCCCCAACTCCCGCAACTGACGCTCCGGCACCTCGCTCGGGGCGTCGCACATCAGGTCGGTCGCTTTCGCCGTCTTGGGGAAGGGAATCACGTCGCGGATCGAGGTCTCGCCGGCCAGCAGCATCACCATGCGGTCGAGACCGAGCGCGATGCCGCCATGCGGCGGGGCGCCATACTCCAGCGCGCTCAACAGAAAGCCGAACCGGCGCTGCGACTCTTCCGGCGTGAATCCCAGGGCCGCGAAAACCTTCGACTGCACATCGCGCCGGTGAATACGAATGCTCCCCGAGCCCAGCTCGATCCCGTTCATCACCAGGTCGTATGACTTGGCCCGGCAGCCGGCCGGATCGGAGGTCAGCTTGTCCAGGTCATCGTCATGCACCGAGGTGAACGGATGATGAGCCGCCATCCAGCGCGACTCCTCCTCGTCCCACTCGAACATGGGGAAATCCACCACCCAGAGCAGCTCGAACCGGCGCGGGTCGAGCAGCCGGTGCTGGTCGTTGTACTTCTGGGCGGCATGCATCCGCAAGGCGCCGCAAGCCTCATAGACCGCCTGTTCGGGACGGTAGGGCCGAGGATCGCCTTCCCAGGTGGCGAGCAGGATCGAATCGTTCTCGGTCGCCCCGCAGCGGCGCCGGACGGCCTCGATCTCGGCGGAATTCTTCTCCGCCAGCTTTCGCACGTTGTCGTAGACCTTCAGACGCCGCCCCGCCCCGAACTCACTCAACTCGCCCCGGTGCTTACCCGAAAGCTGTCCGACGGCCGGGATCTTCACGGCCACCATCGGCAGGCCGTCGCGGGTCAGGCCGGTCGGCTGCATCAGGTCGGTCACGTCGTGAAATGGCGGGAAACGCAAGTCCGGTTTGTCCGAGCCGTAGAAGCGCATCGCGTCGGCGTACGTCATTCGCCGGAACGGCGTCGGCACCTCGGCCCCGGCCGCCGCGCACGCGGCCTTCATCACCGGCTCAATCACCTCGAAAATCTGGTCCGGCTGGACGAAGGACATCTCGAGGTCGAGCTGCGTGAACTCGGGCTGCCGGTCGGCGCGGAGGTCCTCATCCCGAAAACAACGCACGATCTGGAAGTAGCGCTCGTAGCCGGCGATCATGAGGAGTTGCTTGAAGAGCTGGGGCGACTGCGGCAGCGCGTAGAAGCTCCCCGGCTGCACCCGGCTTGGCACCAGGTAATCGCGGGCCCCCTCCGGCGTCGATCGCGTCATGAACGGGGTCTCGATTTCCAGGAACCCCTGCTTCACCATGTGCTCGCGAATAGCGAAGGTGATGTTCGAGCGGAGGATGATGTTCCGCTGCATGTGTGGCCGCCGCAGGTCGACAAAACGATACTTGAGCCGCACCTCCTCGGCGATGTCGACGGCCTCCTCCATGGGAAACGGCGCCGGACGGGATTCGTTAAGAATCCAGATCTTCTCGGCCACGATCTCCACTTCGCCGGTGGGCATCTTCGGGTTGATGGTGTCTTCGCTGCGGCGGTCCACCCGGCCCTCCACCGCGACCACGTACTCGGGCCGCAGCAACTCGGCCCGCTGGTGGATGGCGCCGTCGAGATCGGCTCGAAACACAACCTGCGTCTCGCCGTAGCGGTCCCGCAGGTGAATGAAGATGACGCCGCCGAGGTCGCGCCGGCGGTGAACCCAGCCCATCAGCAGGGCGCGCCGGCCGGAGTCCGCCAGGCGCAGTTCGCCGCAGTGGTGAGTCCGGCGAAGGTCGCCGAGAAAATCAAGAGCGATTTTGGATTCCTGTTCAGTCATGACTGGAAAACCGTTCGAAGAGTTGTTCGCGGGTGATTTCGATCTGCTCACTGGATTCCATGTCCCTCAGAGCGTATCTGCCGGCCGCGATCTCGTTGTCTCCGACGATCAACGTGTACCGGGCGCCCCGCTTATTCGACAGATCCATCAACTTCTTGAGCTTGCCCTCCGGCGCCACTTCGACGCCGCATCCGGATTCCCGCAGGCGGCGGGCCAACACGCCGGCATGGAGCGCCGCTTCTTCGCCGAGTGGAGCGATGAAAACATCAAGGGGTGGCGCCGCGGACTCCCTCAGAAGCTGCTCCAGGATCAGAACCAGCCGGTCTTCGCCGATCGAGAAACCGATCCCCGGCGCCGGGATCTTTGCCCCGAGCTGTTCGGCCAGGCCGTCGTAGCGTCCGCCGCCGAGAATGGAGTTCTGCGCGCCCAGAGCGCCATGGACGATTTCAAAGGTTGTGCGCGTGTAGTAGTCGAGTCCGCGCACCAGCCGGGGCTCGATCCGGCTGGCGATCGACCGGCTCGCCAGCGCGCGGCCCACCAGGTCGAAATGCGTCCGGCAGGCGTCGCACAGATGGTCGTGAATCGACGGCAGCCCGTCGATGATCGGCTGGTCCTCGGGCACCTTGCAGTCGAGCACTCGGAGAGGGTTCGTCTCCGCGCGCCGCTGGCAGCTCTCGCACATCCCCGGTGCAGCTTCTCGCAGCGCTGCTCGAAGCACCTCGACATAGGCCGGGCGGCAACTCCGGCAACCCACCGAATTCAGGAGCAGCTCCAGTTCGCTGAGACCCACGCCGCGCAGAACGTCGATCACCATTTCGATCACTTCCGCATCGACCAACCCCGATTCGGAACCGATACACTCGGCACCGATCTGAAAGAACTGCCGGTAGCGGCCCTTCTGCGGGCGCTCGCGGCGGAACATCGGACCGATGTAGAACAGCTTCTGGAGACCCGGCTGCTGATCCAGGCGGTGTTCGATGTAGGCCCGAATCACCGACGCGGTCGCCTCGGGCCGCAGCGTCAACGACGTTCCGTCCCGGTCCGCGAAAGTGTACATCTCTTTGGTGACGATGTCGGTCTCTTCGCCCACGCCGCGCGCGAACAGCTCGGTCGTCTCGAAGATCGGCGTCCGGATCTCCTGGTAGTGATAGCGGCGGAAGACCTC
>CAYRPT010000018.1:0-15132 GCA_964425895.1 uncultured Solibacteraceae bacterium
AACTGCGCGAGCCGGAGCGGATGAAAGGCTGGGTCTTCCGCATCGCCCGCAACGCCTGCCTGATGAAACGCCGCAGGAGCTCGTACGCGCCCGCCCGCGAGCTCTCCCTCGACGAGTTGATGCCCACCTTCCGGCAGGAGGGCGCGGAACGGAGGCTGGAGATCGCGGACTGGTCCGAGTTGCCCGATGAGACCGTCATCCGCACCCAGCTTCAGGAGCTGCTGCGGCGATCCATTGAAGAACTGCCCGACATCTATCGTTCGGTCCTCCTGCTGCGGGATTTTGAGGAGCTCTCCACCCAGGAGACAGCCGACGTGCTCGACATTACCGAGGATACCGTCAAGACCCGGCTGCACCGCGCCCGCCTCGCCGTACGCCGGCATCTCGACCGGCGCCTGCGGTCCGGAGATGGAGGACCTTCATGAAATCCTCCGAGTGCCAGGAAATCTTCGCACTGCTCTCGCAGTACCTTGACCATGAGCTGCCCGACGATGTGTGCCGCGATATGGAAGCCCACATCTCCGGCTGCCGGCCCTGCGTCGAGTTTGTGGAGAGTCTGAAGAAGAGCATCGCTTTGTGCCACGCCTGCCGGCAACTGCACGAGCCCGGTCCGCTGCCGGAGGATGCACGGCTCGCCATGTGGGCGGCCTACCGGAAAGCCTTGGCCGGACGGCGGGGCGGCGTCTGAGGGCCGCTCCGGCGGCGTTGCGCACGTGACCTCCGTCACTGAGCCGCTGTGCCCTGCCGCGATACTCTGAAACCACGATGAGCTGCACGGCACCCCTACCGGTTTCCCATCCCGGGAGCCCGCCGTCCTCCGCCCGCGCCGCGGCGAGGGCATCGCAGCCCCGCACCAAGAAGAGGCTCTTCCGTCGTGTTTTGCCGGACCGATCGCAGAACCTCCGCCGTATCGTCCAATGGGCCTTCCTCCTCCTCAACGTCTGGATCGGCGTCGAGTTCTACCTCTTCGTCCGGCACTTCGAGACGGGCGGCCGGTGGCCTGCGGTGCAGCGTCCTCCGGGCGTCGAGGGCTGGCTACCCATTGCCTCGCTCATGAATCTGAAGGCCTTCGTCCTCACCGGCGAGATCCCTCAGATCCACCCCGCCGGCATGTTCCTGCTGCTGGCTTTCCTTTCGATTTCGCTCGTGCTCCGGAAGGCGTTTTGCAGTTGGCTATGCCCGATTGGCACCTTTTCGGAGTGGCTGTGGAAGCTGGGGAAGGCCACCTTCAAGCGGACCTGGCGGGTCCCGCGGTGGCTGGACATTCCCCTGCGCGGGCTCAAATACATTCTCCTCGGCCTCTTCCTCTACGCCGTCGGAGGCATGTCCGCCGCCGCCATCCGCGCCTTCTTGGACAGCCCCTACGGCGTCATCTCCGATGTAAAGATGATGAACTTCTTCCGTTACCTGGGTCTCACGGGAGCGGTCGTGCTGGCAGCGCTGGTTCTGCTGTCCGTGTTCATCCAGAACTTCTGGTGCCGTTTCCTGTGTCCTTACGGCGCGCTGCTCGGCTTGTTCTCGCGCTTCAGCCCGCCGCGTATCAGGCGCCACGAGAACCCCTGTATCGACTGCGCCAAATGCGCGCAGGCCTGTCCGTCGTGGATTCCGGTGGACAAGCTCCTCGTCGTCCGTACCTCCGAATGCACGGGTTGCTACGAGTGCGTCGCTGCGTGCCCGGCCGAAGGGGCCCTCGAAATGTCGTTCGCGCGCCGGGCCCTCTCCCCCTGGGTCTTTGCCGGCGTCATGGCCGTGCTCTTCTGCGGCTTCGTCGGCTACGCCCAGTGGAGCGGATTCTGGCACACACACCTGCCCGACGCGGTCTACTTCGATCTGATCCCGCGGGCCGGCGAGTTCGGCCACCCTTGAGTCTTCCGGACCGATTGGCGAAAGCGCCGCCTCCCGCCCGTCAGATCCCCGCCGCTGGGTCGTAGGCGCATCGCGGGTCGGAAGCCAGCCAGTTGCCCGTCAGCGCATAAGCCCGAGAGCGGGAACCGCCGCACAAGTTTTTGTACCAGCACTCCCCGCACTTGCCTTCAAGGCGGGCGCTGTCTCGGAGAACGCGGAACAGGGGTGTCTCCCGATAGACCTTGCCCAAGCGCTGCCGCCGGACGTTTCCACCGGTCACGGGCAGGAACCCGCTGGGATAGATCTCGCCCGTGTGGGAGATGAAGACGAAGCCCTTGCCGTCGTTGATTCCCGCCTGGCGCTGAATCACGCCGGGAGCGGCGCCGGACGGCCTGCTGTTCCGGCTTTCGGCCTTGCCGCGCTGTGCGGCGTAGCGCCGGTAATGCTGCGCCTCGGTGGTCTTGATGTCAAAGGGCGCCGTCTTCGACGTCTCATAGAGAAACCCAAAGACTTGTTCGTATTCCGCCGCGCTCAGGTCATCGGATTGCAGCGCGCGCCCGGTTGTCACGAGGAAGAAAACACTCCATAGCCGTGAGCCGACGTCCCGGACGATCGCCGCGATCTCATCCAGCCGCTCGACGTTATGCCGGGTGACGGTGGTGTTCACCTGGGTCTCCAGACCGATCTCGCGCGCGTAGTCGAGCGCCGAAACCGTCCGCAGGAACGAGCCGGCTACGCCGCGAAACCCGTCGTGGGAGTCGGCGTCGGGCCCGTCCAGGCTCAAGGCCATGCGGGCGACGCCCGAGTTCCGGATGCGGCGCACCGCCTCACCGGTCAGCAGTGGCGTGGCGCTCGGCGTCACGGTGGTTCGCAAGCCAAGCTCCACACTGCGACCTAAGAGATCCGCCAGATCGTGGCGCTTGAGCGGGTCTCCCCCGGTAAACACCATCAGGGGGTCGCCGAAGCTCCTGATTTCCTCAAGAAGCTCGAACCCCTCCTGGGTGGATAGCTCCTCCGGATGCCGGTCCGGCGACGCGGAGGCGCGGCAGTGCCGGCACGCCAGGTCGCACGCCTGCGTCACTTCCCAGATCACCAGAAAGGGAGCTTCATCGAAGCTCTTCATGACCTCATCGTACGGTTTGCTTCTCGCGGAGGCAGTGACCACCGTCACGTGTGACGCCGGCCGCCCGATCGGCCCGTCAGCTCACCCGGTATTTCTTGATAATGTCCGGGTCGGGATCGATTCCAAGCCCCGGCTTCTGCGGGACCTTCACGAAGCCGTCCTTCACCGGGAAGAGCGGCAGCGCCAGATTGTACTGGCTTTCCACGGCCGGGTAGGTCTCCATGATCAGAGCGTTCGGAGTGGAAGCGAGCAGGTGAACGGCCATGAACGGGTTGCCGTGCGGAGCCACCGGGATGTGGTGAGCCGAGGCCATCGCGGCGATCTTCCGGTACTCGGTGATGCCGCCGGCGATAACCGTGTCGAGGTTGAGAATATCGGCGGACCGCGCCTCAATCAGCTCGCGGCAGCCCCAACGGGTGAACTCGTTCTCGCCGGCGACGATCGGAACGTCGAGCGCCTGACGCACATCGGCGCACCCCTGGAAGTCGTCCGGCTCCACCGGCTCCTCGAACCAGTAGAGGTCATACTTCTCGACGGCCCGGCCGAAGCGGATGGCGTCGTAGGCGTTCCACTTGTTGTTGGCGTCGATGAGCACGTCAACGTCCGGCCCCACGGCGTCGCGCACCGCCCGGACGCGCTCCACGTCGGTCCGCATGGGCTCCCCGCCGACCTTCATCTTGACGGCCCGGAATCCCTCGGCGACATAGCCTTCCATCTCCTTGGCGAGCTCCGTCAGACCTTTCCCCTCCTCGTAATAGCCTCCGGCGGCGTAGACGCGAATCGTGTCCTGGCAGGCGCCGAGCACCTTATAGACAGGCAGATCGAGCGCCTTGCCGATGATGTCCCAGACGGCGATGTCCACGGCGCCCATGGCCCGGATCCACTCACCCTTGGCCACGGGCTTGCGGTTGTGGCGGTACATGCGGTCCCAGATGCGCTCCACGAAGAAGGGGTTCTCGCCGCGGATGCGTGGGAACAGCGAGCTCTCGATGAGGTCGGCGCCGGCGGCCGGAATGGAGCGGCCGATGATTCCAGCATCGGTCTGAAGCTCGAGCTGGGTCATCCCCGGAGGGCCGCCGCCGCTCTCGATGATGGAGTTCCGCTTGCGCGGGGTACGACCGGGGAAGCGCAGCCGTAGGAAGCTGATTCCGGTGATGCGGATCTCCGGGGGCGCGGCCGGCAGGAGGGCGGGACGAACCCCCGCGGCCAGCGCGGCCGCGGCGGAGAGGCCAGTGCGAACGAAGCTGCGGCGATTCATGGCGTACAGCATAGCGGATTCGAGGCGGAACCGCTTCGAATGGGCAATCCGGCCAGCGCCAACCGCTCCCGAGGGACCGAACTCCGGCGAAAGGTTCACCTTGTTACAGGTCGCGCGGAACTAGATTGCCGGCCCCGCATCATATATATACAAGCGAGAGGTGTCATGTTCGTGTTTTCCGGATTTCGAACCACACTCGGAGGGATCATCGCCATGTCAGTGCTTTCTGGTATCGCCTGTTCCACCGGCGCGGCCGCCGGCAACTTCCCCGACCCGAAGACCGACCTGGAGGCGGTCGGCGCCGAGCATTCCATCGTCCTTGCCGGCGGGTGCTTCTGGTGCACGGAGGCGGTCTTCGAGCAGTTGAACGGCGTCAAGAATGTCGTTTCCGGGTACGCCGGGGGGACGGCGGACACCGCCCGGTACGACGCCGTCAGCGCCGGCGGCACGCGGCACGCCGAGGCCATCCGCATCACCTACGACCCTTCGAAGATCTCCTATGGCGCTCTGCTGAAGGTCTTCTTCTCCGTGGCGCACGACCCCACCCAGTTGAATCGCCAGGGACCGGACTGGGGCAAGCAGTACCGCTCCGCCGTCTTCTACGCGAGCGCCGACGAGAAAAAGGTCGCGCAGGCCTACATTGCCCAGCTCACTGAGGCCAGGATCTTCGACAAGAAAATCGTGACTACGCTCGAGCCCCTGGAGAAGTTCTACCCGTCGGAAGAGTATCACCAGGATTACGTCGCGCGGAACCCTATGCAGCCGTACGTGTTGATGAACGCCCGCCCGAAGGTGAACAAAGTGCGAAAGGAGTACGCCGAGAGGATCAAGAAGTAGGGCCGCGGCCCGGCGGTTCCTCCATCCAGCCGCCGGGCCGGGCCGCATGGGTTACCCTTGGTCTGAGATGGAGAACTTCGAGTTTCACAACCCCACGCGCATCCTCTTTGGCCGTGACACCATCCCCCAAATCGGCGAGGAGATCCGGCGCCACGGGCACCACCTTGTTCTGCTGATCGCCGGCGGCGGCAGCATCCGGACGAACGGCGTTCATGAGACGGTCACCTCCTCCCTGCGCAAGGCGGGCGTGCGCTGGATCGAGTCCTGGGGTGTGCGCCCGAACCCGGTTCTGTCCAAGGTCAACGAAATGGCCGACGCGGCCAATCGGGCCGGAGTGGACGCTTTGCTCGCCGTCGGCGGAGGCAGCGTTCTCGATTCAGCCAAGGCCGTGGCCGCTGGTTACTATGCCCGCGGCGATCTCTGGCGCTTCTTCGAGCAGCGCGAGCCGGTGATGCGGGCGCTGCCGCTGTTCACCGTTCTTACCATGTCGGCCGCCGGCTCCGAGATGAACGAGTTCGCCGTTATTACCAAGGAAGATGAGAGGAAGAAGTGGCCGCTTCACGGGCCGGCGCTCTTTCCGAAGCTTTCCATCATCGACCCGTCCGTGCAGGCTTCGCTGCCCTGGAGCCAGACGGTGAACGGCGTCATCGACGCCATGTCGCATGTCCAGGAGGTCTACTTCGCCGGCGGCGACGGCGAAACGGCCCTGGCCTTCGGAGAAGGCCTTCTGCGGTCGGTGCTGGCGACCGCCGGGCGGCTCCAAAGCGATCCCACCGACTACCCCGCGCGAGCTTCGCTGGCCTGGGCCGCCACGCTGGCGGTCAACGGCCTGGCGGGCGCCGGCATCGGCGACGGCGACTGGGCCACCCACGGTATGGAACACGGCCTGAGCGCCCTCTATCCCGACATCGCCCACGGCGCCGGCCTGGGGGTGATCTTCCCCGCCTGGATCCTGTACTGCCACAACGCAAATCCAACCACTTTCACCCGATGGGCGAAGAACGTCTGGGGGCAGGATAACGTTGAAGCAGGCGTGGCGGCCTTTCGGGCGCGGCTGAAATCCTGGGGCGCCCCCACCACGCTCCGCGAACTCGGAGTCCCCGAGGACCGCGTCGACGACATCGCCGCCAACGCGTTCCTCGGCGGCATGACCGGCGCTGTCAGGAGGCTCGACCTCGACGACTACAAGCGCATCCTGCACAGCGCCTGGGCGTGAGCGGGGAAGCTCTGTTGGGGCGTGAAGGTCCACCCGCCCCCTGACGGGACTGCGTTGAAGGCGGGCCTGGTGCCTCGCTCCGCGATATACCCTCGTATCCATGAGGGAAGCGCCGCCAATCTTGACAAACCGGTACGTGGGTACCATTACGGTCAAATAGACCCCTAAACCTTGACGCTCGTGTCGACGAGCCTTAGACTTTCCGTAGGCGGAGGCGCCCTCGCTCCAATCGCCGGGAGAAAGGCGGTAGAGGGGCAACGGACTCCGCCGGGGTACGATTCGCTTACCGGCCGAGACGTCGGGAAGCGGAGTGCCGATGGATTGCAGGCAAACGGCGCGTGTCAAAGGCGCGCTACGACGGAGGAGAGTATGAAAACTTTCACGGGGCTACTTTGCGCGCTCGTGATAATGACGCTCCCGGCGCAGGGAGCAGCGATCAACCTGTTCGACTGGGGTTTCAACATCGACGGCACAACGTGGTGCGGGGCTGGCCCTTGCGACAATGACAGCACCAACCAGCCTTGGTCCCTCCCGCCGGCGATTAACGTCGGCGCGTTCGACTTCACAACCGGGCTCGGCACGGTCGAAGTGACCATAGGTGGCGCCGGGGCACACTACGTCGATTTCTTCGTCGACCACGAGATCGACGAGGCAGTCAACACCTTTTTCAATGAGTTCGGCGCCGTATCAGGAGCCGCCGCCGCCGGGCAGTCCTGGGAGATCGACGAGCCGGGTCATCTGTTCGGCGACATCTTCAGCAATCTCCTGGCTAGTGCGCTGGACAATACCAATGCCCTCCCGTCCGGCACCCCGGACGATGTCTCCATGGCCATGGGGTGGGATTTCAGCCTGCTTGACGGCGAAACGGCAGTGATGCAGTTCCTGATCTCGGAAAACGCACCGATCAGCGGCTTCTACCTCACGCAGACCGACCCGGACAGTGGGGCTTCAATCTATTTCTCCAGCAGCTTGAACGTAGGCGGCACCGTGATACCGGAGCCCAGCCAGTTCCTGCCGGGAATCGGGCTGCTCGGCCTGCTCTATTACCGCATTCGGAAAGGGAAGAAGCGCGCGGCCTAGCGCCCGGGGGCGGACTGGGGAAGGTTCTTGGGCGGCGGAGTAAGGTTTGGGCTTCAGAGGCTGCGCGGATCCTTCTTCGTTTTGCGCCGAGGGGCGCTTCTGCGTGCGAACAAGGGCTAAGAATCCACGGTCCAGCGTTTCCCGGGCCGCGAGACATGATGAGCGAACACCCATCCAGCCGGATGGAGGAGGAAATTCATGCGTGTTGATCAACTCCGGTGCTTGGCGCTTCTAACAGCCCTCGCACTTTTGCTGGCGGTTCCGTGTTTGGCGGCGCCGCCCAAAGCCTATTCCGTGCCTTGGGTCGCGTCGAACCCGCTGATACCGCACGACACCTGGAGCGGGAACGTGACGCGCATCAAGTGCGCCAGCGATTCCCAGGGGGCGAATTTCGAGTACACCATCGACTTCGGCGATGGAAGTCCCGTGGTCACAGGAACCGTCTCCAGTATGTACGCCTTCGAAGCGGCCCATACGTACAACGGAACCGCGGGAGACGTCATCACCGCGCGCTGCACGGTTCGCAACACCACGACGAATGAAACGAGCGCGCCGGCGAACTACTTTGTGAAGATCGAGCCGCAGACGCTGCCGGTGGAGGTAAACGCGGCCATCGATGAGGGCCTTTGGTACCTGCACAAGACCATGACGCGCTCGACGTGCTCCGGACAACCGTGCGGCTACTGGAACAGCGGCTTCGCGGGGTCGGGCTACTACTCAATCTCGGCGGCGAACGTGACCGCGTTTGAAGTGAATGGCCACTTGGCCAAGAACCTCGACCCGGCGAATCCCTACACGGAAACGGTGCTTCGGGGCTTGAATTACGTAGTAAGCGGACTGACTTACTGGAATATCGGTCTCCAGACGAATCCCAAGGGGGCCAATTTCAACCCCGATTCCAACGGCAACGGCATCGGCATTAACACGGGTCAGTATCCCTACACATATCAAGGCGGGCAAATCATGGACATGCTCATCGCGTCCGCGGATCCCGCCGCGGTGACTTCCACCGGCCCGGCAAACGTCATTGGCCGGACGTATCGGGACATCGTGCAAGACATGGTTGACTGGTACGCCTGGGCCCAAAGAGACGGTGGAACCCTCGGCGGAGCCTGGGACTACTCCTACAATGCCGGAAACGACAATTCCGCTTCGCAGTGGGCGGCTATCGGACTCATCCCGGCGGAACGGGATCCGGCCTGGAACTTTTCCACGCCTCAGCCGGTGAGGGACTGGAACAGCGACTGGGTCACGGCGAGCCATAACGCCGCCGGCCAAGCCTGGTACCGGGACGACTACCAGGGGCCTTTGTGGGGTCCTTTCGCGACTACGCCGTCGGTGATGGTGCAGTCCGCGTGGGTCGGCCGAGGGCGGGGGGACGCCACGTGGAACCTGCTCGAGTCGTACATGCGGGACAACTTCCATACCGAAGCTGGCGCAAGCAATTCGCCCCGCGACTACTACTACGGGCTGTTCAGCTTCACCAAGTCGATGCTGCTCCACGACTCCAACGCGGACAGGGTCGCCGAACCGCTCGACCTTCTTCAATCTTCGACTCCCGGCCGGGATCCCGTCGACTGGTATGCCATCGAGCAGTCGGGCGCCAACACCGTGAACAACTTCAACGGCGTGGCCCGCACCCTGGTGAACGACCAGGACGCCGCGGGTTACTGGTATGGTCACAACTACAGCAACAGCCAGTTTCCGGGCGAAACGGCTTGGGCCATCATTATGCTCAACCGGACGGTCTTCGAATCGGGCGTGCCCGTCGCCGTGGCGGTGTGCGCCCCGAACCCAGCCGTTGCTTTCCAAACCATCAACTGTAGCGGAGCCACCTCCTTCCACCAGGATGCGGGGAAGACAATCGTGCAGTGGGACTGGGATCTGGACAACAACGGTACTTTCGAAACGGCGGGCGTCAACACCACCACTTCGTACCCCGTGGTCGGGACCTATCCGGTGAAGCTTCGGGTGACGGACAACACCGGCACCACCGACGTGGACACCGTGAATATCGTGGTGAGCACGCCTCCGCTGGCCCCAACGGCAGATGCCGGCGGACCCTACAACTTCTGCCTCGACGGAACGCCGCTGTTCCTCGACGGCACCGGCTCGGTGAATCCGGATGAGGGCGATAGCGAACCGGGCGCCCCGGGCGACACGATCCAGTCCTATGAATGGGAACTGAACAACAACGGCCAGTTTGACGACGCGGCCGGATCCCAGCCGGACGTCACCGGTCTCTTCACCGCCCTCGGCGCCGGGAGCTATAACATTCAGCTTAGAGTCACGGATACCACCGCGACTTCGTTCCCGAGCAGCGGCCAGCCCAACCTGTCGGACACGGACTTAACCCAGGTGTTCGTCCGGCTTGCCAGCGACCCGCGATGCGCCTGTGTGAACAACCTGGCCGCCCGCGCCAAGAGGGATAAGATCCAGTTGACCTGGTCGCACACCGGAGCCGCCAGCTACCGCGTGTACCGCGGCACCATGGCGGGCGGCCCGTATTCGTTTGTGGCGAACACCACCTCGACCTACTCCACGTATTTGGACCAGGGGCTGACGATCGGCACAACGTACTACTACGTGGTGCGCGAAGTGGCCCCGAACTCCACCGAGTTGTGCCAGTCCAACGAGGCCTCAGCGAAGACCGCCACGCGGTAGCGCGTAGACCTTACGAGGCCGGTTTGACCTAGTACCCGCCACCGGCTGGGGCCACGACCAATCGAGGCTCCAGCCGGTTGCTCTTTCATGGATTACCGGCCATCCTTTGAGAGAGACTGCGGATATTCCGGAGCAATAACCTTGTGATGAAAGAACGAATTATCCTCGCCGCATCGTTAATCGGATTGGGCCTTCCGATTGCCGCGCTGAGCCAGGTGACGGCTGGTTCGATTTCCGGGCGGATTATCGACCCGAGCGGGAGGCCGGTGGCGGGGGTGACAGTCGCGGTCGCCGACACGCTGAAGGCGACGGAGCGTATCGCGGCCACCGACGCCACGGGGCTTTACCGGGTGCCGGGGCTTTCACCGTCGACCTACAGAGTCTCGGCAACGAAGGAGGGCTTTTCCGAATCCATCACGCCGCCGGTCCGGCTTGCTGTCGACTCGCATCTTCGAATTGACCTACAGCTCCAGGTCGCCGGCATGCGGCAGTCCGTGGATGTTTCCGCCAAGGTGGAGGCCCTGCCGGTGGAGTCGTCCGAGCTGGGAGCGGTTTTCGATAGAGAGCGGATCGCCGGCCTTCCGTTGAACCGCCGCGACTTCCTGCAACTTGCGCTTCTCTCTCCCGGCATCGCGCCCCCGGTGGAGGACTCCGAGCTCTCGACGCGCGGGGGATTCGCCATGCACGCGGGCGGCGGGCGCGAGGAATACAACAACTTCCTCCTCGATGGGGCGGACAACAATGATCCGTATGTAAACCGGTATGTTGTCCAGCCGTCCGTGGACGCGATCCAGGAGTTCAAGATCGTCACCAACGCCTACGCCGCCGAATACGGGCGCAACGCCGCCGGGCAGGTGAACGTGGTGACGCGCTCGGGAACCAACGAGTACCACGGCACGGCCTACGAGTATTTCCGCAACAGGATCCTGGACGCCAGGAACTTCTTTGACGACAGCGCGAAGCCGAAGTTCAGCAGGAACCAGTTCGGCGCCGGGGCCGGCGGCCCGGTAGTCAGGGAACGGACGTTCTTCTTCGCGAATGTGGATTTCCTGCGCGGGCGCCAGGGCCTTAGCCGCCTTGGGTCGGTGCCGACGGCTTCGCAGCGGGAAGGCGACCTGTCGAGCCTCGGCCCCCCTGTTTTCGATCCGTTCAGCCGCCGGCCCTTTCCCGGAAATGTGATTCCCGCGGAGCGTATCTCACCGGTGGCGCGGGGTATTCTGCGCCTTTTTCCGCTGCCAAACCGGAAAGACCCGGTGGCGAACTACCTGGCGCAACCGACTCTACGTGAGGACGTCAGCCAGTACCACTTTCGCGTCGACCACCGGCTTTCCGCGAACGACCAGCTTATGGCGCGCTACAGCGCCGGCCACGTCGATCTGGTGGAGCCCTTCGCCGAGGACACCGACGCGGTAGACGGTTTCGGCGACTCGGTGAGAGACCGGGGACACAACCTGGCGCTTCAACATCAGCGCGTCATCAGTCCCGCCGTCGTCAACTCGCTCCGGTTCGGTTTCAGCCGGTTTGACCGGAAGCTGCTTCACGAGAACAACGCGGTGGACGCCCGGGGTCTTTGGGGGGTCGACTGGATCGCCGGCACCGGCTTCCCCAGCTTCAGCGTAGCGGGCTTTTCCCGGGTGGGAGACGTGACCGGCCTCCCCCTGGTGCGCGATGTGGATACGATTCAGGCCGGCGACACGCTGTCCGTAATCCACGGGAATCACAACCTGAAGCTCGGAGGAGACTTCCGGAGGCTGAGCCTCGACAGCAAGCTCGAGCTGCTCACGCGCGGCTCCATCTCGTTCTCCGGCGCTCTTTCCCAGGCGGGCATTTCCGACCTTCTCCTGGGGCTTCCCAGCTTCACCCTGCAAGCCCAGGCCGATAACCCGATCCGGCTTCGGAGCAGTTCCCTCAATCTGTTCCTCCAGGACGATTGGAGGCTGCGCCACGATCTGACCCTGAATCTGGGCGTCCGGTACGAATACAACACCCCGGCAACCGACCCGGAGGATCGCATGACGACGCTCGATCCCAAGACCGGGACGATCGTTCGCGTCGGCGAGGGGAACACGACCCGTTCCGGCATCCACCCAGACTGGAATAACGTTGCGCCCCGGATCGGCTTCGCGTGGAACCCCGGCGCCAGTTGGGTTGTTCGAGGCGGCTATGGCCTCCACTTCGATGCGGGCATGTTTGTGGTGAACTCCGCCCAGTTCTTCAATCCGCCCCAGTTCAATCTGCGCGTGTTCTTCCCGACAGCGCAGTCCCTGATCACCCTGAGCAACCCGTTTCCGACGGGAGGCGGCATTACGCCGCCGCCTTCGCTGAACGTGCTGAACCCCGACCTGAGCACCTCCTACGCTCAGCATTGGAGCTTCAATGTGCAACGGACACTGGCCGGAGCGGGTACGCTCAGCGTCGCCTACGCCGGCTCCAAGGGGACCAAGCTCATCCGTTCGCGCAATCCCAACCAGCCCCGGCCGGCGGAAGGGCCGGTGCAGCCACGGCGGCCCCTCCCGCAGTATGGGTCCATCTTCCTGGCCGAGAGCGGCGGCAATTCCAGCTACAACTCGCTGCAAGCCGCCTTCAACCGTCGCTTCTCGAGGAGTCTCGGGTTCTGGTTGGTGTACACGTACGCCAAGTCTATCGACGATGTGTCGGCGTTCCTGGGAACGAAGCCGGACAAGAACTTCCCTCAGGACAGCCTCGATTTCAGGGCCGAGCGAGGCGTGTCGAGCTTCGACATCGGCCACCGTGCGGCCATTTCGTTCGTCTATGCGCTGCCCCTGGGTCACTGGCTGACCCGGAACACGGAGTTTGGTGGAATTGTGGTGCTGCAATCGGCGCCGCCGTTCACGCCCATCCTGCGGTTCGACAACAGCAATACCGGCAATACCGGCGGCACGTTTGGATCGGATCGCCCGAACCTCGTTGGAAATCCCAGACTCTCGAATCCATCCCCGGAACGGTGGTTCGATACCGGTGTGTTCCCGGTGGCGGCGCGTTATACGTTCGGCTCCGCCGGACGCAACGTGGTCCGTGGCGATGGGCTACGCTCGACCGATGTATCCCTGGCGCGCACCTTCCACGTTGGGGACCGCTGGCGGCTCCGGATGGAAGCTCAGGCGTTCAACCTGTTCAACCAGGCTAATTTCGATCTGCCCGAGATGTTCGCGGACGAAGCCGCCACCTTCGGACGGGTCTTTTCGGCGAAAGCATCCAGACAAATTCAGTTCGCGCTGAGGCTGAACTTCTGATGAAGCCACTATCTTACTTCCTGAGACGGACCGCGCTGATCTGTGGCGCGTTCCTTGCGCCTCTCGGGGCCGCTGAACAGCCGGCCGTGAAGCAACCGGTCTATGTCCACCTGTTTCACACCCAGCATGATTTCTACAACACCGACTGGACCTGGGAACGCCTGGACCGGACGTTCGAAACGGCCAGGCGGCTCCGGGAACGGTATCCGGATTCCCAGGCCGTCGTCATGGTGGAGCTGAACGGCGCCATCGCGGAAACATTCGTTCAATTCAACCGGGTCAACCGCGCGGTCGATCGCTTCTATGACGGTGTGTCGGCCGGCTTCATCGAAATCGGCTATGATGGCGCCTACGAACCCAGCCCACGCGAGCGCCCGCGCCCGGATTTCCGCCACGCCAGGACGGCGGACGATCGCTGGCTGGCCCGCGTAGCCGCTCTTGAAGCTTTCCTCGACGACTTCAAGAGCATGACCGCGCCGTATGGTGAGCCCGACGCCAGCCGCCCTGGAGGGCTCAAGAGGACCAGGGACGTGTACGGCGAAATGGCTCTCGTTCGAGGGATCGACCCTCGGGTCGTGGAGCTGCCGGAACTGGCCCACGTATTGCGCACCAGGGCCCGCCGAGCCGTGCTGGCCGGCATTCCGGAGGCATCCACGTGGCCCCTCAAGAACCTGGATGGGGTGAATGACGCGGCGGCGCAGTTCGGGAAGAACTTCAGCCCCGACTCACGATGCGCTCCGCAGGTCTACTGGCAAAACGGGCATTTGCACCTGTCGGACAATACCGGTGCGCCGGTGCGCGTCTTCTCCGCAACCGACGGGCCGGAGCCGTTGAAGAAGGCTATCGAGTCGCTGGACCGCTCACGGCCCAACGTGCTGCGATTGGAGATATCGCCCCCCAGCACCTATTTGAAGAAATCGCCCGAGGGAATTGCCCCCCCTGTGCCCATTCTGAGGGTATTCGATTATTGGAAGCGCGGCAAAGTACCGGACGAGTTCCGAAAAGCGCCGGACGAAGTCGCCGAGAGCTACAGGCGCCAGGAAGCCGCCTTGGAGTGGCTGGCTGCGGAGTTCTTCCCGGCCAACCAGGGAAGCCGGTTCTTGAGCGCCACGGCGATGCAGGTGGCCGCCGAGCGGTCCCTTACGGACCTGTTGAGTCTGGACCAACTTCGGCACGCAGCGCGGAAGTACGTCGAAGATTCGCAGAAGTTCGGACCGAATCCCCCGGCCTTTGCGGCGGCCGACGGCTATTTCCTTTCGATGGCCGATTTGTTCAAGATGCTGGCCAACATGCTCGGCGCCTACCACCGGGCCGGTTCCTTCCCGCCGAACGTTCCCTTCACCGGCGTCTACGGACCCCGAGGCGTCGGCGGCACGGGAGGACTGAACACGGGGCACTGTTCCGTCAAAGGCATCATCAGCGCCGCCGCGGATGTTGCGCGGAACCTGAACGACATGGCGTGGAAGCCACTTCCCGCCAGCTTCATTCCGGAGACCGTCATCGTGGAAGATCACGAGGTCAACGCCGCGCAGTTCCTCCATCTGATGGCGAAGGCGTTCCTGGAACCGGACCGCACCGAACCTGTCGGCATCGAGATGCAGTACATGCTCGGGGCGGAGGCGGTGCCGTGTCCCCGTTTCGGGCCGGCCAGCGAACAGGGGTATCTCTGGACCCTGAAACCGGCGCCCTTGCGGTTTGAGTGAGAGGAGGTGGCAAGTGCGGACATTGACTCTCGCCCGCCTCCTGTCGATTCCCGCCGCGCTGGTGATATGCGCGCCGGCCGCAACTGTCGAGGGAGTCGTGGTGGACGGCAGCGGCTCACCGCTCCCGGAGGCCTCCGTCGCGGTCCGGAGCG